>JBBQDE010000383.1:0-3189 GCA_038319425.1 Gemmatimonadales bacterium | reverse complement strand
CAGCTGCCCGCTGGCGATGACGGACGGTGCAGCGCGCTTTCTCGAGCTGCACGGCGACGATCGCACGCGCGAGGCCTACGCGCGGCTCACGTCGCGCGATCCGGCGCGCTTCTGGACCTCCGGACAGTGGATGACCGAGCGGACCGGTGGCTCGGATGTCTCCACAACGTCGACGATTGCCCGGGCCGTCGTTGACGGCGCGTATCGCCTGTACGGCACCAAGTGGTTCACGTCGGCCACCACGTCGCCGATGGCCATCACGCTGGCCCGCATCGAGGGCGCGCCCGCCGGCGGGCGGGGCTTGAGCACCTTCATGGTGGAGCTGCGCGACGCCGACGGCGCCCTGCGCGGCATTCGCGTCAATCAGCTGAAGGACAAACTCGGCACTCGTGCCCTTCCTACCGCCGAGCTCACGCTGGATGGCACGCCCGCGCTGCTGGTAGGAGGTGCGGGCGACGGCATCCGCAAGATCGCTTCGCTGTTTAACGTGACGCGCGTGTACAACGCGATCGCCGCGGTGTCCGGGATGCGGCGCGCGCTCGCGCTCGCGCACGACTACGCCGCGCGCCGCCGCGCATTCGGCAAGCGGCTGATCGACCATCCGCTCCACGCCGCCACGCTCGCCGATCTCGACGCGCGATATCATGCGTCGTTCCATCTCGCATTCCACGTCGTTGAGTTGCTCGGCCGTGAAGAGTGCGGCGAAGCGAGCGAATCGGAGCTCGCCATGCTGCGGCTCCTCACGCCGGTGGCGAAGCTCTGGACGGCGAAGCAGGCCGTCATCGTGGCGAGCGAGGTGATGGAATCGTTCGGCGGCGCCGGCTACGTGGAAGACACCGGCATTCCGCGTCTGTTGCGCGACGCGCAGGTGCTGCCGATCTGGGAGGGTACGACTAACGTGCTCAGTCTGGATGTGTGGCGGGCGATCGAGCGGACCGACGCGCTGGCGCCCTGGTTGGCCGAGACGCGGCGGGAGATGATGCGCTCGACGCGATACGAGCTGACCACGCACGCGCAGATCGTTCTTGCGGCGGTCAACCTGATCCACGACTACGCGATGAATACGACTGACCGCGATGAGCGGGAGCAGGATGCGCGACACTTCGCGTTCGCGATCGCGCGTACTGCCGCCGCGTCGCGATTGGTCGCGCATGCACAGTGGGCCCTGGAAGCTGGGGAGAGTCGAGCGACGCGACCCTCGCGGCCCTTGACCGGCTCGAGCGCGGACTCACGCGCGGCATCAACGTCGTGGGGTGACTATGCCTGAGGCGTCGGATATCGGTGCGTCTGTCGACACCAGGCCGCCATCGGCCGGCCGCATCGCCGATGCGATGACGGTGATCGACCCGATCTTCCTCCGGTCGCCCGTCATCCGGGGCAGCTCGCTCGACCGCGCGCTCGATGCCGAGTTGGTGCTGAAGGTGGAGACGCTCAACCCGATTCGTTCGTTCAAGGGCCGGGGCACGGAGTGCTTCGCCGCGTCGCTCGCTGAGCGGCGGCCGCTCGTGTGCGCGTCGGCAGGCAATTTCGGGCAGGGACTCGCGCGCGCCGCGATCCGGCGCGGCCTCACGGTCACCGTCTTCGCCGCGTCGCGCGCCAATCCGCTCAAGCTCGCCGCCATGCGTGCGCTCGGCGCCGACGTCAGGCTCGAGGGGAGCGACTTCGATGCGGCGAAGGGCGCGGCGCGCCGACACGCTGAATCGAACGACGCCATGTACGTGGAAGACGGCGCCCTGCCCGAGATCGCCGAGGGTGCCGGCACCATTGCGCTCGAGCTGACCGAGGCGGGCATCGCACCCGACGTCATGCTCGTGCCGCTCGGCAACGGCGCGCTGGTCGGCGGCATCGGCGCATGGCTGAAGCACGCCGCGCCGGCCACGCGCGTCGTGGCGGTGGTGGCATCCGGCGCGCCCTCGATGCGGCTGTCGTTCGAGCAGGATCGTCCCGTGTCCACGACGCAGGCGGACACCATCGCCGACGGGATCGCCGTCCGCGAGCCCGTGCCCTATGCGCTCGAATGCATGCGAGGCGTCGTGGACGACGTGGTGGCCGTGACCGACGCGCAGATCCTGCGCGCGATGCGGCTCGTGCACGAGCACGTGGGCCTGGTCGTCGAGCCAGCCGGCGTCGCCGGCCTCGCGGCGCTCGTCGCCGAGCCATTGCGCTGGCGTGGCGCGCTGGTGGCGACGCCGCTGTGCGGCGGCAACGTCACCGCCGCCGATGCACGCCACTGGCTGCTGGAGTGACACGCCCGTACGATTGCATTCCGACGTTCCGCTGCCGCTTCCACCAAACGCGTCGTTCGCCGCGCCAGCTTCTCGCGCTCGTCATCATGCTCATGATCCAGCAGTCGAACTGCAGCCCCGCGCCGGCCCGGACTCCGCGATGACCGACGCAGGCACCAGCCGCGCCCTCAAGCTCTGGGTCGTCCTCGCGCGCGCCTACGCGGCCGTCGCCGGCGAGGTGGAGGCGGACATTGCGCGTAGCGGATTGACGACCACGGAGTTCGGCATCCTCGAAGCCCTGCATCACAAGGGGCCGCTGCTGCTGGGCGAGATCCAGCGGAAGGTGCTCGTGACGAGCGGGGGCATCACCTACCTCGTCGACCGGCTGGTGGCCAAGGGCCTCGTCACGCGCGAACCGTCGCCCGACGATCGCCGCGCGCGCTACGCGGTGCTCACGCCCGAGGGCGCGCGAATGATCGGCAGCATCTTTCCCGCCCACGCCGAGTTCCTCACCAGGACCATGCAGGCGCTCACGCCGGAGGAACAGGCGGACGCCACGGCGCTGCTGCGCAAGCTGGGGCTCGCGGCGTCGGGGGCGGGAGGCGCCAGCTAGTTCGACATTGTGTCGAAGCGTGCGCGACGCCTCCCGTCGTGCGCTTGCGCGCGAGCTCGCCGACGCCGCAGTATTCCGACGCCCTCGTCCCATCTCGTCGGAGCGCCACGGCGCGCGCTGCCGACGTCCGCTTCGACCTTCCATTGACCGGAGAACGCCGATGCTCGCTCTCGCCATCATCCTGCTCATCGTGTGGGTGCTCTGCGTCGTCGTGTTCAAGATCGTCGTGGTCGCTGTCCACATCCTGCTCATCCTGGGCGTGATCGCGCTCGTGATGCACTTCATGCGGAAGGGACGCCAGACGACGGTCTGACCGGACGCGATGGTCGACGGGCCGGATCCGGCATGCCG
>JBBQDE010000382.1:0-3211 GCA_038319425.1 Gemmatimonadales bacterium | reverse complement strand
CTTCGGCGATCAGTTTCGCCGCATGCGCGAGCGCCGCCCCCGGCGACAGATATCGTCCACCGTCGCTGAAGCTGTCGGGCGTCACGTTCACGATGCCCATCACCAGCGGACGCGCGAGACTCAGCTCGCGGCCGCGGATCTTCCAGTGGGAGGGAGCGGGCATGGCGAGAACATAACCAAAACGCGGCGGACTCGCGGGCCACTGCGACACGAGGGCCGAATCGCCGTTGCGATTCCGCCCTCGTGTCGAACGAACCCTGACGATGTTATGCCGGCGACGGCTCCGCTCCGCCGAGCAGCGGCGGGTTCCGTCGCGGCTGCGCGATCGGCGCCGGAACCGGTGCCGCCGACGGCACCGGCGGCACCCCGCTCGTGCGGGGCGGCAGCGCTTCACCGCGCGCGATCATCCGGATGTCCTCGGCCGTCAACGTCTCGCGCTCGAGCAGCGCGCTCGCGAGCGTGTGCAGCAGGTCGAGGTTCTCACCCAGCACCGCCTTCGCCCGGTCGTAGGCCTTGGTGATCACGCGCTTCACTTCGGCGTCCACCAGCTGCGCCGTCTGCTCGCTGACTTCGCGACGGCTCTGGATGTCGCGACCCAGGAAGAGCTCCTGTTCGTTGTCGCCCACCAGGATCGGCCCGATGGCGTCGGACAGCCCCCACTGCGTCACGTACCGCCGCGCGATGTTCGTCGCCTTCTGGATGTCGCTCGCCGCGCCCGTGGTCACACGGTCGTAGCCGAACACCAGCTCCTCCGCCGTGCGGCCGCCATACGTCATCACGAGCATCGCCTCGAGCTGCAGGCGCGTGATCGAGACGCGATCATCTTCCGGCAGTGTGAACGCGAGGCCGAGCGCGCGCCCGCGCGGCACGATGGTGACCTTATGCAGTGGATCGTTGCCGATCACCTTCATCGCGCACAGCGCGTGGCCAGCCTCGTGATACGCCGTGAGCCGACGCTCCTCCTCCTTCATCACCATGGACTTCCGCTCGGCGCCGAGCATGACTTTGTCCTTGGCGTCCTCGAGGTCCATCATGTAGAGCTTGTCGTGCTCGCGGCGCACGGCCAGCAGCGCCGCTTCGTTCACGAGGTTCGCCAGGTCGGCGCCCGCCATGCCGGGGGTGCCCCGCGCCAGCGTCGTGATGTTCACGTCCTCGCCCACCGGCTTGTTCCGCAGGTGCACCTTGAGGATGCCCTCGCGGCCGCGCAGATCGGGCGCGTCCACGACGATCTGGCGGTCGAACCGGCCCGGACGCAGGAGCGCCGGGTCGAGGACGTCGGGCCGATTCGTCGCGGCGATCAGGATCACGCCGTCGTTCGACTCGAAGCCGTCCATCTCCACCAGCAGCTGGTTCAGCGTCTGCTCGCGTTCGTCGTGCCCGCCGCCCAGGCCGGCACCACGGTGCCGGCCAACTGCATCGATTTCGTCGATGAAGATGATGCACGGCGCCTGCGCCTTGCCCTGCTCGAACAGGTCGCGCACACGGCTCGCGCCCACGCCCACGAACATCTCCACGAAGTCGGAGCCGGACATCGAGAAGAAGGGGCGCCCCGCTTCACCGGCGACGGCGCGCGCGAGCAGGGTCTTGCCCGTGCCCGGCGGGCCGACGAGCAGGCAGCCCTTCGGCAGGCGTCCGCCGAGCTTCGTGTATTTCTGCGGATCCTTGAGGAACTCGATGATCTCCTGGAGCTCCTGCTTCGCCTCATCCGCGCCCGCCACGTCGGCGAACGTCACCTTCGGCGTGTCGCCCGTGAGCAGCTTCGCCTTCGACTTGCCGAACGAGAACGCCTTGTTCCCGCCGGCCTGCATCTGCCGGAACAGGAACAGGTAGAAGCCGATCAGCAGCAGCCAGGGAAGGAAGTTGATGACCCACGCCATGAGGCTGGGCTTCGCGTCCTGCGACGTGATCTGCACGCCCTTCGCCATCAGCAGATCCACCTCGGCCGGCGAATCCTTCGCCAGGAGCTGGGTCGTGAACTTCTTCGCCGGCTTGTTGTTCACGGTCACGGGCTCGCGGAAGCTGCCGGTGACGTTCTTGCCGGCCTGCACGGTGACCTCCGAGATGTTCCCGCGCTCGAGCTGCTGGCGGTACTGGTCGAATCGGATCTCGGGCGCCGACTCGGCGCGCGCGCCGGACAGCTGGATCAGCGCGACCGGGATCAGGAGGATGAGGATCCAGAACGAGAGCGTCTTGGACAGACGGCCCCAGTTGGTCGGACCCTTGTTGTTCTTGTCGTTCTTCGTTGGTGGCATAGGTCCCGGCATTTACAGCAGGCTCGCGATGTATGGCAGGTGTCGGAAGCTTTCGGCGTGATCCAGCCCGTATCCGACGAGGAATTCGTGTGGTGCGTCGTACCCGATGAACTTCGTGTCGTGCTTCAACTCGTCCGCGATGTGCTTGTGCAGCAGCGCACAGATCTCGAGGGATCGCGGATTCCGTGCCTGCAACAGCTCCATCAACCGGTTGAGAGTACGTCCCGTATCCACGATGTCTTCGACCAACAGGATGTGCTTCCCTTCCAGCTTCGTCTCCGGATCATACACCAGCCGGACGTTTCCGCTCGAAACAGTCCCCTCCCCGTAACTGGAGGCCACGAGGAAATCGACGTGCAGCGGCCGGTTGATCTCGCGCACGAGGTCGCTGAGGAAGATAAAGCTTCCCTTGAGCAATCCCAGCACCAGCAGGTCGCCGTCCGGGTACGCGGCCGTGATCTCCGCACCGAGCTCCCGAACGCGACGGGCGATCTCCGGCGCATCGTACACGATGCGGCGAAGGGTCCGGCCTTCCAGACGTGGATCAGCGGTCGACGCGTTCACAGACGTAGGTTCGAACCGGTCGGCCGGACCGCTCGGATGCCGCGTCGCTGCGGCGCACTCCTGGAATCCAGACTACGTCATCCCCGGCCACCACCACTGGCCAGTCCAGCCGATCGTATCCGCGTACGCCCGCCTCGGATAGATACCGCTTGACCCGCCGACGCTGCTGACCCGCCGCAGGAGCCAGACGATCGCCCGGCACCCACCGCCGCACGACCGGCCGCGCGCCCGCTGGCAGCGTCGCCGACCAGGCGAGGCGAGCCTGGCCGTCCCGAATCAGCGCGGGCGCGTTAGCCCGTGTCACCTGAAAGTGGAATCTTCCCCAGCGCAGCGCGCCGTCGTCCGGGAGCGCCGCTTCAGCTGGCACGTCCGGCGACAACCGATGCAGTCGATAG
>JBBQDE010000381.1:0-3221 GCA_038319425.1 Gemmatimonadales bacterium | reverse complement strand
CAACTGGCGTCCGCATGAACTGCTTCGTCACCAGCGAATGCTGGCCGTTCATGCCGGGATACAGCTTCACCGGCACCGAGATGAACGCCTGCTGGTTGCGGTGCCCCGCGAGATACTTGCCCACGGTGCCCGAACGGTTCGCCGCGCCGTTGGGGAGACGCGAACTGGCGGAGAGCAGCAGCAGGTGCGAGCTCCACGCGTAGCCAGCGGCGACGACGAACTTCTTCGCGCGAAATTCAACAGTTGTGTCGCTCCCCTTGCCGTTCGCCGCGCGCTGCACCGCCTCGGCGCTCGCGATGCGCATGGAGCCATCGGCCAGCACGAGCTTCCGCACCAGGGTGCGCGGAAAGAGCGTGATGCGCTTGCTCGCGCGCAGCCGGTTCCACGTGAAGTCGGGGGAGTACTTCGCCCCGATGGGGCAGATGGGCGAGCAGGTATCGTTGCGGCAGCACTCGCTCCGCCCGTCGAACGGGCGCGAGTTCTTGGCCACCGGCTGGCTCCACATCGTGATTCCCGTCTTTGCCGACCATTCCTTCAGCAGCGCCAGATTGTGCGTCAACGGAATCGGCCCCATCGGGAATGGCTTGCTGCGCGGATCCATCGCCGCCGGACCCTGTTCACCCGCCACGCCCATCAGCTCTTCCGCCTCCTGATAGAACGGGTCGAGGTCGTCGTACGACATCGGCCAGTCGGTGCCGACGCCGAACAACGATCGCGTCCTGAAGTCCTCGGGGCTCCAGCGTGGGGTCACGCCCCCCCAGTGCATGGCGAGCCCGCCCACCTGCATCGACCGCGACTGGAGCGGGCCGTCGATCTCGTAGCCGTCCACGTGATCGTTCGGCCACGGACTCTCGCCGTACGCCAGGTATCGCTCGCGCAACGCGTAACGCTGGCCGAGTGGCGGCGCCTCGTCACCCGCTTCGACGACCACGATCGTCGCTGTCGTCGTGCGCGCGAGCCGGTCGGCCACCATGGCCGCGCTGATGCCCGAGCCGATGATGCATACGTCGCTCTCGATCACTCGACGGTTCACGAAGGCGCTCACGTGTGTGCCCCCGCGAGCGGCAGCGGCCGGCGCGTGGACGCGGCGAGCGGGCGACAGCTCTCCTTCCCGATGCGCGCGTCGTAGCATCGGTCGGTGGCGTCGGGTGTGTCGTACCAGTGTGCCAGCAGCGCGAGCGCCACGTGCGGGGCACGCCCCACCGACGGCAGGCGATCGCCTTTCACCGACACCAGCTCGCCGCGCACGATCTCGCGCCGCCGCTCGAGCGGGAGTGCCGCGAACGAGCGCGCGCCTTCCGCACGGGCCGTTCTGTCGAGCGCGTCCAGCTGCGTCGCCCACCGTGTCGCCGGCGTGGGTCCCGACCGCTCCAGCGTTGAGGTACCGTACCCGTGCAGCAGCTCGACATTCTCGCGATAGCCGGCGATCCAGCGCTGGAACGCGACCACGGCCGCGACTGTGCCCGCGCGCCCGAGCTCCGACGGGAGGATCGCTTCGCCGAGCGCGTGGAGGGTGCGCGGACTGGCGGCGATGTCGTCCACCGCGGCGGCATGCGCGCGGCGAACCAGCGCCGCGGCGGGAACGGCGGCAGCGAGCGCGCCGAGGAAGGCGCGGCGTGAGAGGCGAGTCATTGGAGGGTGAGCGATGAACGGTGAACGACCTTCCGGCAAGCATCGAGGGACGCGAGCTTCTGCGAGCATGCACCACAGACACAGGGTCGGCAAGTCATGGCCACTCCGTCCGTAGGCCCATAGCTTCTGGTGGCGCACTTATCCTCTCGTATCGTGCGAAAGGCAATCGACATCAACCCGGATCCGTAATGCAGCGATCCATGGCGGGCGCGTTCGTGCTCGCGGCAGCCGGCGCGCTCTCCGCCGGCGCGCAGCGTGTGGAATGGACATCGCCGAGCGGCGACCCTGGCGCCATGCGGTGGTCGCCGCTGGCGGACGTCGATCGCGCCAACGTGAGCCGGCTCCGGATCGCCTGGCGCTGGAAGACCGGGGAACACGCCATCCCCGCCGGTCCGGATCAGAAGCCGGCGCGCCCCGGACTGTTCCAGGTATCGCCCGTCGTGATCGGCGACACGATGTATCTCTCCACGCCGTATGCGCAGGTCGCGGCGCTCGACGCACGCACGGGAAAGCAGCTCTGGAAATACGATCCCGAGGTGTGGCGGGCGGGGCAGCCGTCCAACGGCACGGGCTTCGTGCATCGCGGCATTGCAACCTGGACTGACGGCCACTCGCGACGCGTGTTCATCAACGCGCGCTGGAAGCTCGTCGCGCTCGACGCGCGCACCGGTGCTCCGATTCCCTCGTTCGGCGACGCCGGCGAGGTGGACCTCGTGAGGCAGTTGCGTCGCCCCGTCAACCGGCTGCACTACACGAACACGTCGCCCCCCGTCGTGTACGGCAACGTCGTCATCGTCGGCAACGGCGTGGGCGACCGGCTGCGCTACCCCAAGGATCCCCCGGGCGACGTGCAGGCGTTCGACGTGCGCACGGGCAAGCGTGTCTGGAGCTTCAAGACGATCCCCGATTCCGGCGAGTACGGCTGGAAGACGTGGGAAGACGGCTCGTACGAGCGCATGGGACACACCAATGTGTGGGCGCCCATGAGTCTCGACGCGACGCGCGGGCTGCTCTTCCTGCCGGTGAGCACGCCCACCAACGACTGGTACGGCGGTGATCGCAAGGGCGACAACCTGTTCGCCGAATCGGTCGTGGCGCTCGATGCGCGGACCGGGAAGCGCGTGTGGCATTACCAGCTCGTGCACCACGGCCTGTGGGACTACGACCTCCCCGCGCCGCCGGTGCTCGCGACGATCACCTGGAAGGGCAGGCCGCGCGACGTCGTGGCCGTACCATCCAAGACGGCGTGGATCTACGTGTTCGACCGCGTCACTGGCACGCCGGTCTGGCCCATCACCGAGCGCGCCGTCCCGCAAAGCGACGTGCCGGGCGAGCGCACCTCGCCCACCCAGCCCGTCCCGTCGCTGCCCGCGGCGTTCACACGCCAGCAGGTCACCGAGCGCGACCTGATCGACTTCACTCCCGAGCTCGCGCAGCGCGCACGCGAAGTCTTCTCGAAGTACCGCAGCGGCCCGATCTTCACGCCGCCGTCGATGCAGGGCACCATCGTGATGCCCGGCTCCATCGGCGGCGCCGGGTGGGGGAGCACGGCCTACGATCCGGATACGCACACGCTCTACGTGAAGGGC
>JBBQDE010000380.1:0-3228 GCA_038319425.1 Gemmatimonadales bacterium | reverse complement strand
GCCGAGATCTCCGCGCTGCGCGACCAGTGCGCGCACCGGGCGTGACGGCACTGCGATGACCGGGCGCCAGCAGTGGACGATCGTCCTCGGTATCGTGGCCCTGCTCGCCGTGCTGGTCGCGGCGGCCACCCACTACCTGGGCGACGAGCTCTTTCCGGTGTCGGTGGGATCGACCGCACCGCCGATGACGGCCGTGACGCTCGACGCCACGAAGCGCACGAAGACCCTCGCCGACTACAAGGGGAAGGTCGTGCTGCTGAACGTGTGGGCCACCTGGTGCGAGCCGTGCAAGGTGGAGATGCCGAGCATCGAGAAGCTCCATCACGACTTCGGGCCGCAGGGACTCGCGGTGGTGGCGGTGAGCGTGGATGACGCGGGGATGGAGGATCGCATCCGCGAGTTCGCGAAGGATCTGCGCCTCACGTTCGAGATCCTGCACGATCCGTCGCGCACGACGGCCGCCAACTACCAGATCACCGGGTATCCCGAGACGTTCATCATCGGGCGTGAGGGGTCGATCCGGAAGAAGGTGATCGGCGCGGCGGACTGGAGCTCGGAGTCGAACCGTGCGCTGATCCGCGAGCTGCTCGGTCCCGTCACCGCATCACGCTGATCGTTTGATGAGCGCTCCGGTGCCGGGCGCGCCTCCTGGCGTCGCGGATTGGCGCCGCCGAGTGCACGAGATCTTCGTCGAGCGCCTGGGCCTCAAGCTCACGGCGACGGCGATCTCGCTCATGCTCTGGTTCGTCGTGAGCGCTCGCGAGCCGACCGAGAGCTACGTGCCGGTGCGAGTGGTGCCCGAAATGGACAGCGCGCGTGTGCTGCTCGGCGATCCGCCGGCGATGCGGGCGCTGGTCGCCGGCCGCGCGTCGGCCGTTGCCCAGTTGATCGCGACGCCGCCGGTGATCAGTCGCGCCGTGAGCGGCATCGCGACCGATTCGCTCGTGCTCGATGTGGCACCGGGCGACGTCCGCATCCCGACGGAGCTGAAGTCGGAGATCCGCGTGCTCGATGTGGAGCCTCGTCGCGTCACGCTGCGCTTCGCCCGGCGCGCCGCGGCGGCGGTCGTGCCGTGACGCGCATCCTCGGCATCGAGACGTCGTGCGACGAGACGTCAGCGGCCGTGCTCACGGGGAGCGGCGACGACGTGGCTGTCGAGTCGCTGGTGATCCTGTCGCAGGACGTGCATCGCATCTTCGGCGGCGTGGTGCCGGAGATCGCGTCGCGACATCACCTCACGGCCATCGTGCCCGTGGTGCGGCAGGCGCTCGCCGATGCGAAGGTCGAGATGGGCGACGTGAACGCGGTGGCGGTCACCAACGCGCCAGGACTCGTGGGCGCGCTGCTGGTGGGGGTGAGCTTTGCGAAGGCGCTCGCGTTCGGGCGCGGCATCCCGAGCCTCGGCGTGCATCATATGGAGGGACATCTGTTCGCCACCGCGCTCGAGCATCGCGACGCCGTGCCGCCGTTCACGGCGCTGCTCGTCTCCGGCGGGCACACGCTGTTCGTGGACGTCGAGGCGTGGGGGACGTATCGCCTGCTCGGCCGGACGCGCGACGACGCGGCCGGCGAGGCGTTCGACAAGGTGGCGAAGCTGCTTGGCCTGCCGTACCCGGGCGGCCCGCACGTCGAGCGGCTTGCGCGCGACGGCGATCCGTCGCGTTTCCGGTTTGCGCGGCCGATGCTGCGCCGCAACCAGCAGCCGGGCGACGACGATTATTACGACGTGTCGTTCAGCGGGCTGAAGACCGCGGTGCTGCTCGCGGTGCGCAACGGCACTGCCGACGACGCACCGCACATCGCCCGCGCCTTTCACGACGCGCTGGTGGACACCCTCGTCGAGAAGACGGCGCGCGCCGTGGAGCAGTTCGGGCGCACGCGGGTGGTGCTCGGCGGCGGCGTGGCGGGAAACCGGGCGTTGGCCGAGGCGATGCGGGTGCGCATGCAGCGCGTGGGTGCGGAGGTGTTCGCGCCGAGTCCGCGGCTCGCCACCGACAACGCGGCGATGATCGCGCGGGCGGGACTGTTCCACTTCGAGCGCGGCGAGCGCGCGCCGCTGGACCTGAACGCGTTCGCGTCCCTTCCCCTTCCCGGTCTCGTGAGCGCATGACGCTGCTGCCGCATCCCATCGTGCATCACCCGTTCGCGTACGACTTCGGGCCACTGCAGTTCACCGGCTTCGGGATCGCGATCCTGATGTGCTTCGTCGTGGCGCAGGTCGTGGCGCAGAAGGAGCTCGCGCGGCGGGGGCACGATCCGGAGCCGATCTCCGACATGATCTTCGCCGCGCTCGTCGGCGGGCTGCTCGGCGCGAAGCTCTACTACGTCGTGGTGCTCGGCCATCGCGATTCGATCTTCGACCGCGGCGGCTTCGTGTACTGGGGCGGCTTCATCGGCGGGGCGCTGGCCGTGATGGCGGTGGTAATGAAGAAGCGCGCCGGCCTGATGAAGATGTTCGACGTATCGGCGCCGGCGCTGGCGGCGGCGTACGCTGTGGGGCGCACCGGCTGCTGGGCGGTGGGCGATGACTACGGCCGGCCTTGGAACGGGTTCCTGGCCGTCGCGTTCCCGGACGGCGCGCCGCCGAGCACCGCGGGGATCATGGCGCGCGACTTCGGCGTCGCGATCCCACCTGGCGCGACCGCGGCAACTGTGCTCTCCGTCTATCCGACCCAACTGCTCGAAGTCGCGCTCGGCCTCGTGATGTTTTTCATCCTCTGGCGCTTCCGCGATCACAAGCACGCCGAGGGGTGGCTGTTCGGCGTGTTCGCCGTGCTGTCCGGCCTCGAACGGTTCATCGCGGAGTTTCTCCGCGCGAAGGACGACCGGTTCGTGGCGGGGCTGACTTACGCGCAGGTGATCTCGCTCGGCTTCATCGTGCTCGGCGTGATGTTCATGGCGTGGCGGTGGCGAGTGGGTCCGGGCAAGCGCGGGATCTACGCGGAGCGTGTGGCGGCGGAGGTTGCGGTGGGGTGAGCGCGACTGGTCGCGCGCTCGGGCAAGAGGCGCGGCACGTCGGTTCGGTTCGAGTGATGGGGCCGGGATGCACCGGAGATTGGCGCGGCGTGAGGGGCCTCCGGCGCCCTTTCGGCGGGACCGTAGGAATCCGCAGATTATCCAGCGAGCGCTTGCTGCACAAGATCGGTGGCGAGAACGGCTTGTTGCGCCAGGAGCTTGTGGGGACTGCGGTTACGCGTTTCAGATCGGGTGGGCGCGATGTTATGCGGC
>JBBQDE010000379.1:0-3233 GCA_038319425.1 Gemmatimonadales bacterium | reverse complement strand
TACTTCAGCACGCAGTCGTCCACGCTGCCGGCCGCGGCGAAGACCGGCAAGCTCACGCTCAAGCCGTGGTCGATCGTGTCGGAGGTGCTGTACGACAAGAACCGCAAGCGGGCGACCGGCGTTCGCGTCATCGACGCGGTGAGCGAGCAGAGCACCGACTACTCCGCCAAGATCATCTTCGTCTGCGCGTCCACGCTGAACTCGGCGTGGCTGCTCATGCGCTCGGCCACCGACGTGTGGCCCGGTGGGCTTGGCAGCAGCTCCGGTGAGCTGGGCCACAACCTGATGGACCATCACTTCCGCTGCGGCGCCGAAGGCGAGATGGAGGGGATGGACGACAAGTACTACTACGGCCGCCGCCCCACCGGCTTCTACATCCCGCGCTACCGGAACCTGTTCGGCGACAATCGCGACTATCTGCGCGGCTTCGGCTACCAGGGCAGCGCGGGGCGCGAAGGCTGGTCGCGCGCCGTGGCGGAGCTCGGCGTGGGCGGCGCGTTCAAGGACGCGATGGCGCAGCCGGGCCCGTGGACGGTGGGCGCGACCGCGTTCGGCGAGATGCTGCCGAACCACGCGAACATGGTCTCGCTGGATACGACGACCAAGGACAAGTGGGGACTTCCCGTGCTCAAGATCGACTGTGCCACAGGCGAGAACGAGCGTCGCATGCGCGCCGACATGATCGCCGATATGGCCGACATGCTCGAGCAGACCGGGGTGAAGAAGGTGCACACGTACGACAACCAGTATTTCCCGGGCATGGGGATTCACGAGATGGGCACGGCGCGCATGGGCCACGATCCCAAAACGTCGGTGGTCAACTCGCACAACCAGGTGTGGGACGCGCCCAACGTGTTCGTCACCGACGGATCGTGCATGACGTCGGCCGCGTGCCAGAACCCGTCGCTCACCTACATGGCGCTCACCGCACGCGCCGCGGACTTCGCGGTGAACGAGCTCAATCGCCGCAACCTCTGACCGGACAGACGACCATGGCATCGGAGACGGAGCAGGACGACGCGATGGATGGCGTGCTGGCGACCATCACCGTCGATCGCCGCGAGGCGATCGTGACGATAGACCGGCGCGAGGCGATAAGGCGCGTGACCGCGCTGCTCGGCGGCCTGGCGCTCGTGGGCGGCGATGCGCTGCTGACGGGCTGCCGCGACCGCTCGAGCCCTCTAGGCAAAGACGCGAAATTCACGGCGCAGGACGTCGCGTTCCTGGACGAGGTGGCGGACACGATTCTCCCCGATACCGCCAAGTCGCCGGGGGCGAAGGCGGCGAAGACCGGCGCCTTCATGGCGCTCATGGTGACGGACAGCTACGGCCCGGAGGACCAGGACGCGTTCCGCGCCGGGATGCGCACGCTGGACGAGGCGAGCATGAAGGACAACGGCGTCGGCTTCGTACAGGCGACGCCGCAGCAGCGGCTCACCCTGCTGGAGCGGCTCGACAAGGAGCAGAAAGCCGACGGCGATGCGCGCGCGGCGAAGCAGAAGGAAAAGGAGGCGAAGGACAAGCAGCGCGCCGGCACGGCCAGCGTCACGCCGACCGACACGGGGAAGGCGACGGGCGACAAGCACCTCCCCGACGAGCGGAAGGAGAACGCCACGGGCGGGGAGACGAGCGGCGCGGCGGCGATCACGAAGGAGCCGCCGAGGCACTACTTCCGCATGATGAAGGAGCTCGCGCTGCTCGGCTACTTCACCTCGGAGATCGGCTACACGAAGGCGATGCGCTACGTGGAGTCGCCTGGCCGATTCGATCCGTGCACGCCGTACACCAAGGGCGAGACGGAGTGGGCCTCGCACGCGTGAGCCGGATCGATCGCTGACGGCCGACCGCTCATCGCGGTCGGCCGTCGTCGTTCAGTACCTCGGGATGCGCGGATCCACGTCTTCGCTCCACCGCAGGATCCCACCCGCCAGGTTCTTCACCTTCCGGAAGCCCGCGACCTGAAGCTGGCGCACCGCGTGGGCGCTGCGCTGCCCGCTGCGGCACATCACGACGATCTCCCGTGAGGGATCGAGCGTTGCCAGCGACGTGGGCAGCGCGCCCAGCGGCAGCAGCCGTGCGCCAGGCAGGTGCGCGATGTCCCATTCCCCCGGTTCGCGCACGTCGATGAGATCGAAGTCCGCGCCGTCCAGCAGCCGAGCGGCCAGCTCGCGCGGTGTAATCTCCGCCACGTCGTCGACGTCGACCTCCGGCTCGCCGCCGGACACACCGCAGAACTCGTCGTAGTCGATGAGGTGCGTGATGGTGCGCGTGCCGCACGCCGGGCACGCGGGATCGCGCCGCAGCGTCACGGTGCGGAACTCCATCGTCAGCGCATCGATCAGCAGCAGCCGCCCGGCGAGCGATGTGCCGATGCCGAGGGCGAGCTTGAGCGCCTCGGCCGCCTGGATGGTGCCGACCATGCCGGGGAGCACGCCGAGCACGCCTCCTTCCGCGCAGCTCGGCACCATGCCCGGCGGCGGCGGCTCGGGAAAGAGACAGCGATAGCACGGACCGTCGGCCGTCGAGAACACCGACGCCTGCCCCTCGAAGCGGAAGATCGAGCCGTACGCGTTCGGCTTGCCGAGCAGCACGCAGGCGTCGTTGACGAGATAGCGCGTGGCGAAGTTGTCGGTGCCGTCGATCACCACGTCGTAGGTGCGGATGATGTCGAGCGCATTCTCCGACGTGAGCCGCGTCGCGTGCGCTTCCACGTGGACGTGCGGGTTGACGTCGCGGATGCGGTCGCGCGCCGACTCGAGCTTCGGGCGGCCGACGTCGGCGGTGCCGTGCAGCAACTGCCGCTGCAGGTTGGTGACGTCCACGACGTCGAAGTCCACGAGGCCGAGCGTGCCCACGCCAGCGGCGGCGAGGTAGAGCGCAACCGGCGACCCCAGTCCACCGGCGCCGATGACCAGCATGCGGGAAGCCTTCAGCCGCTGCTGGCCGGCGCGTTCGACACCTGGAAGGATGAGGTGGCGGGCGTAGCGCTGAAGCTCATCGGGGGAGAGGTGGGACTCGGGCATCGGTGCTGAACGGGTTGATGAACGGCGACTGCGTGTCGCGTCGGAACGGCGCGGCGGAGGTGCTACAGGTACACCCTACAAGGTACTGGGCACGCGGTGCTCCTCCGTTATCGCTCCTCGAGCGCGCGACGGCGTTGTCGAGGAGCCAGTCAAGCCATACCTCGTACCATGTACCGCTTACGTTGTACTCTGTACAACCCGCGTCCCGTC
>JBBQDE010000378.1:0-3240 GCA_038319425.1 Gemmatimonadales bacterium | reverse complement strand
GACGCGCGCGCTTTCGCGGAGGCCGCTGTCCGCGGCGCGCTTCGCCGCTCGTCGGCGCCCGCCGCAGTGATCACCGCCGACTCGAGCTGCACTTGCAGCGGCCGCGACCGCATCACGCCGGCGCGCGCCTCGCCCGGCGCGCCCAGCGCGAGCGTCCCCTCGTAGCCGATGCGTCGCAGGCGAAGCAACAGGCTGTCGCCATCGGTGCGGCTCACCGTGGCGCTCGCGTCCGCCGTCTGTCCGGCCGGCGAGAGCACGCGTACCCCGCGCGTCGCCGAGTCGACCGCCATCACGAACGGGAGTGCCACCGGCCCCCACGCCGCTACCGCGCCATTCGCGCTCTCCACGCGATAGCACACGGGCTGCGGAGCGAACGCGCCGACTCGCCCCGCTGCCACGCGGCCCGCAGGCGCGGCGATCATCACGCCGGCCGTGGGTGCTCCTGCACTATCGGCTCGCCTGGACGCCACCATCTGCTCGGCCATCGCCCTGTTGGCCGATGCGACCGCGGTCCCGGGCAGCTGATCGGGCGCGGTGCCCGCAGAGGAGTCGCGCTGCGCCCGTACGGCCGCTCGACCGGCGGCGACGCGCGTGGACGCGGCTGCGTCGCTCATCGCGGCGCCCGCCGGCGCGGGCTCCGGCGTCGGCAGAGCCGGGCCGTCGGCCGGTCGCAACGCTCGCGGCGGCTGGGCGATGGCCAGGTTGCGCGCGACCGCCGAGTCGAGGAGCGGATCGCGCTCGGCGGAGGCGGTCGGCGCCGCTACCCGAGAGGACATCGCCGACGCCGCGCCCGGGGCTCGAGAGGCGTCGCTGTCCACCGCGGTGCGGCGGTAGGTGAGCGATACACCGAGGGCGACGAGCACCGTGGCGGCGATCGTCGCGCGCGCCGGCGTGACGCGAAATGCCCGCCGCGGCGCGCTCGCGCCGCTCGGACGGATGGGAGCCGTTGCGGTGGAAGTGCGACCCCATTCAGGGCCCGCCGCCGACGGGTCGTCGTCCAGCGCGCGCACGACGCGTGACGCACCGGCGATGAGCCCGCGCGCTTCGGCGACGCGCGGCGCGCACGCGCGGCAGTCCGCCACGTGCGCCGCCACCGACTGCGCCGCCGCATCATCCAGCGCGCCGTCGAGCCAGGCGTGGATCGTCCCCTCGTCGGGGTGTTCGCTCCGTGCGTCGTCCATCGGTCGCCTCTCCTCCCCATCCATCATGCAGGCCGCACGCTGCGCTCGGCCTGGAGATCCTCGTACGCATCCATCAGCCGCCGCCGCGCCCTGGACAGCGTCGTACCCACGGACCCGACGCTAAGATCGAGCGCCGCGGCGATCTCGTCGTAGCTGAGCCCTTCCTCGCGCATCAACAATGCGTCGCGGTCGCGCTCGCCCAGGGCGTCCACCGCCTGCCGCGCCAGCGCCTGCTCGCCCGCGCGCTCCATCGACGTCGGCTCCGGCTCGACGATCGCATCGGCCTTGCTCTGCTCGTGCAGCAGCTCGAGCCGCTTCCGGCGCCGCGCATCCCGGCGCGTCTCGTCGCGCACCAGGTTGCTCGCCACGGCGAACAGCCACGAGCGCTCGCTGGTGATCGTCTCCTGTTTCAGTGCGCGCACGAACGTCTCCTGCGCCACCTCCTCGGCCCAATCGCTGTCGCCGAGACGGCGCGTCAGAAACCGGACGAGCGGAGCGTGGAACTCGGCGAACAGCGTCGTGAGGCGTTCGGGCGACACCATGATCGGTGCAACATGGCACAGCCCGTGACGCGATGACAGGAGCGGCAGACGCGGACGAATCGCCGAGCGGTCTGTCGCTCCGTCAGGGAGACGTCGCCACCGCTGCGACTTGCACATCGATGCACATCTCTGGAGCGGAGGTTCAATCGCGTTCCAGTGCGTCGGCACGACGATCCGGTACTGGTGCGCCAACCTGGCTGGCATGTCCGTTGCCCCCTGTGTCGTACGACACACGCGCCCGCGGGCGCCCTTACTCAGGAGACCCGATGAAGCACGACCAGCAGCCGGGAAAGGCGGACGACCAGGATACCGCGGCCACGCACGCCGACTCGCCGCCGAATCGGCCCGAGCGGCAGACTGGCGCCGGGGGTGAAGCGACCGAGGGGACGAGCAAGACGGGGGCGGAGCACGCTGGAGAGCACCGCAGCGGGTATGGCGGGGCGGGTGGCGCGCCGGTCACCAGCTCGGACGACCGGTAGGCGCGGTCGTCGGACCTCATCCCGAGCGTTTGGGCGCTTGCCATATTAATATTTATTGATATCATTTGGTCATGCCCGTTCCCGCCAATCGCAACCGTGCCGTCGCCGCCGCCCGCTTTCGCGCGCTGGGCGACGAGACGCGGCTGCGGCTGCTCGAGCTCCTCACCGCCGGCGAGCGCAGCGTCGCCGCGCTGATGGAGGACACCGGACTGGGTCAGTCGCTGGTGTCCCATCATCTCCGCGCCCTCCGCGAGGCAGGGCTGGTGCGGGACCGGCGCGACGGACGCTGGGTCTATTACTCCATCGCCGAGCCGGCACTCATCTCCACTCGGCTGACGCTGTACGAGCTGGAGCCAGCGCGAAGTGGAGAAGCAAATAAATAGTAATTGATATGAATGACATGCGCCGATTGGCGGAGTTCGCGCTACGGGACCGGGGTGGCTCCAGTCGAAGCGTGGCGGGGGCTAGTGGGCCAGTTCGCGTACCAGGTACCGGTCTACCCGCGTACTGCAGTGTGTTTTCCCGAGGAGCTGCATCCCTATCCTGGCCGCCGTCCCCATGCCATCTTCCCCGCCCGACTCACGAACCATGGAGCAGCGAGCCCAGATGACCTCGAACACCCCCGTCCAGGAGCTGGAAGACAAGGTCGCGAAGCTGCAGCGCGCCGTGTACTACCTCATCTGGAAGCGCACCGGATTCGGCGAGCAGTGTGTGCACTGCGGCCACTCCTATCCGGGACACGCGGAGCGCTGCAAGGCCGCGGAGATCGAAGCGCTGGTGCGGTAGGACGGCTCAGCCATTTGGTCGCTCCCGCACGCCGGGATAGCTTGACCGGGTGACGCTCTCTCTGGCACGTCGTGTCCGCACCGCGCTCGCGGCGTGTCTGCTCGCGTTCGGCGCGTCGATCGCGGCGGCCCAGGGCACGGCGCCGGTTCCGCTCGACGATCCCGCCTATGCCTACCTCGACCGGCTCGACGAGCTGGGCATCGTGGATTCGGCCGTGATGGGGCAGCGGCCGTACTCGTACCGCGAGATGGG
>JBBQDE010000377.1:0-3240 GCA_038319425.1 Gemmatimonadales bacterium | reverse complement strand
TGCAGGTCCGCGTTGTGGCGGCGGGCGACCGGGCGTTGTATCACGCCGCGGCGTCCGCCGCGTCGAACTTTCTCGTCACCATCGAGGGAATGGCCGAGCGGCTCGCGGCCCGCGTCGGCCTGGATCGCGACGCGCTCGCGCCGCTCGTGCGCGCCACAGTCGACAACTGGATCGCGAGCGGCGCGCGGGGAGCGCTCACCGGTCCGATCGTTCGCGGCGATGACGACACCGTGCAGCGACAGCGCGCCGCGGTTGCGGACGCCGCGCCCGACCTGCTGCCGCTCTGGGATGCGCTCGTCGCTGGAACGCGCGACCTCGCCGGCCGGCCGATGGAGCACGGACCCGCATGATCGTCGTCCGCACGGTGGCCGAGCTGCGCGAGGCGGTCGCGTCGGCCCGGCGTCGCACCCGACCCGTGAGCCTCGTGCCCACGATGGGCGCGTTTCACGCCGGCCATCAATCCCTGATGCGGCGAGCGCACGCGGATGGAGGATTCACCGTAGTGTCGCTCTTCGTGAACCCCGCGCAGTTCAACGACCCGGCGGATCTCGAGCGCTACCCGCGCGACGAGCGGCGCGATGCCGAGCTGGCGCTGGCCGCAGGCGGCGATCTGCTGTTCGCGCCGGCCGTGAGCGAGGTGTATCCGCCAGGCTTTGCATCCGCGGTCGAGGTGCGCGGCATCTCCGCCCCGCTCGAGGGCGAGGCGCGTGGCGTCGAGCACTTTCGCGGCGTTGCGACCGTCGTGACGAAGCTGTTCAACATGACGCAGCCGGACGTCGCCTACTTCGGCCAGAAGGACGCGCAGCAGGCGCTGCTCATCCGGCGCATGGTACGCGACCTCGACATGCCGATCCACATCGAAGTCTGCGCGACCGTTCGCGAGGAGGATGGGCTCGCGATGTCGAGCCGCAACGGGCTGCTCACATCAGCCGATCGCCAGCGGGCGCCGGCGTTGTATCGCGCGCTCGCGGCTGTGGAGGAGCGCGTATCGTCGGGGATTCGTGATCCGGGCGAGGCATTGGCCGCCGGCGCGCGAATTCTCGCCGACGCGGAGATCGAACCGGAATATTTCGCCGCCGTGGCGACCGACACGCTGGCGCCCGTTCGCCGTATCACCGGCGAGACGCTCATCGCCCTGGCGGCGCGCTTCGGGAAGGTCCGGTTGATCGACAACGTGCTCGTGACTCCGACCGAGCGCGTCACATGACGTCCGCTGCAGCCGGAGCCTCGGCCCTGCCGACGCTGGCGGCGCTCAAGGCGAGCGGCCGGCCCATCGTCATGCTCACCGCGTACGACTTTCCGTCGGGGCGGGTCGCCGAAGAGGCGGGCGTGGACGTCGTGCTCGTCGGTGATTCGGCCGCCATGACGGTGCTCGGCTACGACTCTACGCGAGCAATCGCCGTCGACGAGTTGCTCATGCTGACGCGTGCCGTGCGGCGGGCGGTAAAGTCGATCCCGCTCGTGGGAGACCTGCCGTTCGGCAGCTACGAGCACAGCGATGAGAGCGCGGTGGCGACGGCGCGGCGCTTCATCGACGAGGCGGGCTGCGATGCCGTGAAACTGGAGGGCGCCGGCGCCATGCTCGGACGAGCGCGAGCGATCGTGTCCGCGGGGATGCCGGTCATCGGGCACGTCGGCCTGCTGCCGCAGTCGGTCCTCTCGCCGGACGGATACCGCGCGCGCGGGCGCGACGCGGAGCAGGCGCTGGCGATCATCGCCGGCGCTGAAGACCTGGAGGCGGCAGGGTGCGCCGCGCTCGTCGTGGAAGCCGTGCCGGCGGACATCGGCGCGCTCGTCGCGTCGCGCGTCTCCATCCCGGTCATCGGCATCGGGGCCGGGGCCGCGACGGGCGGGCAGGTGCTGGTCTATCACGACCTGCTGGGACTCGGCGAGGGACGGATGCCTCGTTTCGTCCGGCGCTACGCGTCGGCGCGCGACACGCTCGTGGAGGCGGTGCGCCGGTGGGCGGCCGACGTGCGGAGCGGCAAGTTCCCCACGCCGGACGAGAGCTACGGCATGCCGGCGGAGGAGATGGACGAGGTGCGGAAGCGGCTGGGATGAGCGGAGGCCCGGGTCCCGGGGGCCCGAAGACCCGGAGGCCCGGATGAACGAAACAAGGGCACACTGACCTGAAATCGGTGTGCCCTTCGCGTTCCTGGTCTCCGGGCGACCGCGTTACCGACTTCCGGGCACTACCCGTTCACCGATTTCCGCTGCCGCGCGGCGCGGCTCTTCTTCGCCGCCTTGCCCGCGGCGATCGGCACGACGTCGTGCGCTTCGGCGGCGATGCCCGGTGCCGCCGCCGGCACCAGCGTCTTCGGCTGCTTGTAGCTGAAGCGCTTTCCTTCGTAGTTGCGGAAGATGACCTCATCGTCCGTGATCTCCTCCACGTACTCGGGCAGGAGGGGAACCTTTCCGCCGCCGCCGGGGGCGTCGATCACGAACTGCGGCACCGCCAGCCCCGACGTCCAGCCGCGCAGCGCCTGGATGATCTCGAGTCCCTTCTGCACGGTGGTGCGGAAGTGCTCACCCCCCGCGACCTGGTCGGCCATGTAGATGTAGTACGGCCGCACGCGCGCCTTGAGCAGCTCGTGCATCAGCTTCATCATGATCTTGGGGTCGTCGTTCACCCCCTTGAGCAGCACCGTCTGGCAGCCGAGCGAGATGCCGGCGCGGCTCAACCGGTCGAGCGCCGCCACCGCGGCCGGCGTGAGCTCGCTCGGATGGTTGAAGTGCGTGTTCATGAAGATGGGATGGTACTTCTGCACCATCTCGCAGAACTCGGGGGTCACCCGCTCGGGCAGGTGCGACGTGATGCGGCTGCCAAGGCGAATGATCTCGATGTGCGGGATCGCGCGGAGCCGCTGGAAGATGTACTCCAGGCGCGAGTCGCTGAGCATCATCGGGTCGCCGCCCGAGAGGATGACGTCGCGGATCTCGGTGTGGGCGGCGAGATACTGGAAGGCGGACTCGTACTCCCGGAGCGAGATCTTCTCCGGATCGCCCACCTTGCGACGCCTCGTGCAGAAGCGGCAGTAGCTGGCGCACACCGGGCTGACGAGGAAGAGGGCGCGGTCGGGGTATCGGTGCGTGATGTTCGGCACCGGCGAGTCGCCGTCTTCGTCGAGCGAGTCGATCACGCCGTCCACGATCTCCAGCTCCTGGACGGACGGGATGAACTGGTTCCAGTTCGCGTCCCCGACCTCCTTGATCTGCGACAGCGACTCGCGCGTGATGCGC
>JBBQDE010000376.1:0-3263 GCA_038319425.1 Gemmatimonadales bacterium | reverse complement strand
GGCGCTGAAGATGCGCGCCGCGATACCGGGAGTGCGAGCCATGCCCGACCCGACGACGGCAACGGTGGTGAGGTCCGACCGCACGACGATCTCGTCCACCTCGCGCCGCGCGAGCTCTTCGGCGAATGCCGTGCGCAGGCGGTCGGCGACCTCTGCGGCGCGGTCGCTCGGCACCGTGAAACAGATCGACTGCTCAGACGACGCCTGCGAGATCATCGACACGGAGACGTGCGCCGCCGCGAGTATGCCGAACACCCGGGCCGCCACGCCTGGCACGCCCATCATCCCCGTCCCGCTCACCGCGACCAGCGCCTGCTGCGAGATACCCGAGATCGCGCGCACCGGCGCGCCGCGCGCCACACGCCCGACGACGATCGTCGTACCGGCAGCCGCGGGATCGGCGAACGGCCGCAGTCGGAGCGTCATGCCGTGTCGCAGCGGGATCAAGGTGCGGGGATGCAGGACCTTTGCGCCGTAGTACGCGAGCTCCGACGCTTCGCGCGCATCCAGCGTGGCGACGACCCGCGCCTCGGGCACGAGGCGCGGGTCGGCGGTCATGCAGCCGGGTACGTCCTTCCAGAGCGTCACCTCGCGCGCATCGAGCGCGCGAGCGAGCACGGTGGCCGTGAGGTCCGAGCCTCCGCGTCCCAGCGTGACGACCGCGCCGTTGCCGCCCGCTCCGATGAAGCCCGGCACCACTACGATCAGGCCGCGGTCCAGGAATGGGCCAATGATTCCCGCCGCCAGCGCGTCCGTCCACTCGAGATCGGGGCGCGGCGTTTCCGTGACGGCCGTCGGTCTGCACGAGCGCCGCGCCGTCCACCACGACGTTGGGGAGACCGCGAGCCGCGAGCACCGCGGAGACGATTCGCGCGGCAGCCGCTCGCCGTGGGCGAGAATCGCGTCGGAGAGCCCCAGCGCCTCACCCTTGAGGCCACCAAGCGTCGAAAACTGCCGCTCCAGCTCGTCGTCCGCCTCGCCGACATGCACGGCGAGCGTGGCCGGCACCTCCCGCGATGCGTCGTCGCCACCGGCCGCCACCCCTTCCGCCACGGCATGCTCGCGCGCCTTCAACGCGTTCACGATGGCGCGCGCCTCGGCGTGTTCGCCGGCGAGCGCATGCCCGATCGCGGACAGCAACACGTTCGTCACCCCCTGCAGCGCCGACGTCACCACCACCCGTGCCGGTCCAGTCGGCTCCGCCGCGAGGATCGCCGCCACGTGTGAGATGGCGGCCGCGTCGGCGAGGGCGGCGCCGCCGAACTTGTGCACGACGATCGGGGAAGACTGCAGGGCCATCGGGGATCTCGAGAGACAGGGACAAAAAAAAAGCGGCCCGTCGGTGGGCCGCAACTGCAACGTTTCGGAGCGCTATCGCTACTCGAACGCGGCCGCGACGCCTTCCGTCGTGGAAGTCGTCCGCGTCGTCGACGTATTCGGGTTCGAGGGCAAGCGTGTGGTCATGGGCTGTCCGTGAGAGACACGATGTATGGTGTACTTCGTCACACTGCGCGCGTTTCCCCGAAGCGGGCGATCCACAGCCGCTCGTCCGGAAGGCCGGCCGCCAGCCATGCCGCCCTCGCTCGCTCTGGCGGCTCGTCCATCGGCTCGTCCGTGAGACGGAACGTGCCCCAATGGATGCCCAGCATCACCGGCAGGCGTACGTGGCTGTGCGCCGATGCGACGGCGGCATAGGCCTGGACCGCCTCTTCGGGATCCACGTGCACCACGTGCATGAACCACCGCGGGTCATAGGCACCGATGGGCATCATCATCAGGTCGAACGGGCCGTAACGCGCTCCGATCTCGGCGAACGCCGGATGCTACGCCGTGTCGCCGGCGAAATAGAAGCGACGCCCCGCGACCTCGAGCGCGAACCCGCTCCACAGGGTCCGGTTCCGGTCGCGAAAGCGGCGCGCGCTGAAATGCCGGGCGGGCGTCGCCGCGATCGACGTACCCCGTACATCCGCGCGCTGCCACCAGTCCAGCTCCACCACGTGGCGCACGCCGAAGCCGCGGAGGTACGCGCCCAGCCTCAGCGGTACCACCCACGTTGCGTCGGGATGCATCCGGGCGAGACGCTTCACCGTGGTCCGGTCGAAATGATCGTAGTGGCTGTGCGACAGCAGCACGATGTCGAGTGGCGGCAGCGACTCGAATGCGACGGCCGGCGGCATGATGCGCCGCGGCCCCGTCCACTGCACCGGGAAGGCCCGCTCGCTCCACATCGGGTCGGTGACGATGTTCAGCCCACCCGTCTGGAGCAGGACCGTGGAATGGCCGATCCAGGTCGCCGTCGTCACGTCACGTGCCGCGCGCGGACGATCGATCAGCGGCGGCGCGGCCGGAAAGAATCCGCGCGGCGGGCTTGGCGCGCGTACCGTTCGTCGTCGCTCGCGCGCCCAGCGCAGCACGTCGCCCACGCCATGCGGCGCACTGTCGGGCCAGGGATTGCGGAACGTCCCGTCCGGGGCGTGGTGCGCGGGACTCTCCATCTCGTCTCGCGGTGCGCTCAACCGGCGAGCGGTCTCGGCGCCGGCTCTAGCATCAACTGCTCGACGTAGCAGTATCCCCAGTCTTCACCCCGCTCGAAGCTCTTCATCACCGGATGGTGGGCCGACTGGAAGTGTTTCGTCGCGTGCCTGTTGGGCGAGCTGTCGCAGCACCCGACGTGTCCGCATTCCAGACACAGTCGCAGGTGCACCCAGCGGCTTCCCGATGCCAGGCATTCCTCGCAGCCGGCCGGCGTGCGAGGCGTCTCGGTGCGAACGTGATCGAGGTGTGTGCAGCGTGCGCTCATGATCGGCGATCTGTCGTCGTGCCACGCGAACGGGGTCCCACAATCATACTGTCGTGATCCTCCGATCGCTGGCACCATGAGTGCAGATCGAGCGCCGGTTGTCGGCCGAGCGACGCGCGCGCGTGGCGCGACCCACCCGAATGACGAGAGACGACCGCATGGAGCTCGACGGCATCGTTCGCGCCCCCGACTTCCCAGACGCGCTCGACTGGATCCATACGGACGGCCGACGGCTCGCGCTCGCCGACTTTCGCGGCAAGCTGCTGCTGCTCGACTTCTGGACCTACGGCTGAATCAATTGCATTCACGTCCTCCCGCAGTTGCGGGAGCTCGAGCATCGGTACCCGGACACGGTCGCCGTCGTCGGCGTGCACAGCGGCAAGTTTCTGGCGGAGCGCGAGACGCATCGCATCCGTGATGCGTCCATCCGGCTCGGCGCCACGCACCCCACGATCAACGACCG
>JBBQDE010000375.1:0-3271 GCA_038319425.1 Gemmatimonadales bacterium | reverse complement strand
GCGGGACGACGGGCGCTCGAGCGGTACCTCGACCACATGGAGGCGCTCATCCGCGCCACGCGGGAGCGCTGACGCGGCGATGCCCACATCACGCCACGCCGGGACGCCCCCCGTGCCCCAGAGCTTCGACGGCCTGCACCTCGCGATCATCATGGACGGCAACGGCCGATGGGCGACCGCGCACGGGTTGTCGCGCTCCGCCGGCCACGAGGCCGGCCTCCGCACCGCCCGCAACATCGTCGAGGCCGCGGTGCAGGAGGGTGTCGGCACGCTTACCCTCTATGCCTTCTCGTCCGACAACTGGAAGCGGCCGGGCGCCGAAGTCACGGCGCTGATGCGCCTCTTCCGGCGCGCGCTGCTCGGCGAGGCAAAGCACTGCCTGGAGAACGGCGTGCGCCTGACGATTCTCGGTCGGCGCGACCGGCTTCCCTCGTCGCTGCGCCACACGATCGACCAGGTCGAGGCCCTCACGTCGCCCGGTGCGCGGATGCACCTGCGCGTCGCGGTGGACTACTCCGGGCGTGATGCGGTGATTCGCGCCGCCGCCGCGATGCGCGGTGACGCCGTCACGCGCGAGGGCTTCTCGGAGCTCGTCGCGCGCGTCGATCACGATCGCTCGCCCGCGCGCGATGTGGATCTCCTGCTGAGGACCGGCGGCGAGCAGCGACTGAGCGACTTCCTGCTCTGGGAAGCGGCCTACGCGGAGCTGCTGTTCGTGAAGAAGATGTGGCCGGAGTTCACTGCGGGCGATCTGGCTGTGGCGCTAGAGGACTTCCGCAGCCGCAGTCGGCGATTCGGCCTGGCACCGGAGCAGGTCGCGTCCTGACCGCCTGACGACGCGTCGCGGCGATCAGCGCTTCCACAGCCGCACCGTTCCGGAACCCGCTTCGATCTTCACCCGATCGCGGCCGTCTCCCACCGTTCCGCGCAGCGCATGCCGCTCCATGCGCTGGACCTTCACCTCGAAGTCGGTGTCGATCCCGCCGCTGCCGGCCGATGGCATGATGGTGGGTGTCGTGACGCCAATCCGACAGACGAAGCATCTCACCGGCGACGAGGTCCACGCGTTGTGGCGGTATCTGCAGACGGTGCCGAGCGTGCCGACCGGAGGAATGCAAACGGCGTCGCGCTAGGCGCGTGCGAAGGATCGCGGGACCGCACGTGTCGGCGACGGGCCGCAACCCGCCGCCGGACGCTGAGCCTCAGCCTTCGGCCGAGGCGGCGTCGGGTGTGGCAAGCAGGCCGTCGAGGTACGGGCCGAGTCGGCGCACATCGGCCTCAAGCTCACCCGTGCGCTTCGGCGTTGCGAGGGCGGCGAGCGCGTCCACCATCGTGCCCTGGCGCACCCGGTAGGTCGCGTCGATCCTGACGCATGTATCGCGACCGTCCGGCAGGAAGCGAAGTCGCGCGCTCGTCTCGATCGGCGAGCCCCCGACGCTCGTCCAGGCGATGACGCGATTCGGCACGTACTTCGTGGTCACGGTGTCCCATTCGATCGTGCCGCCCGCCGGCGTGGAGGCGCACCAGTGCGACCGCCCGTCGCCGTAGTCCCGCACCTCTCGTAGCGCCCCAATGAACTGCGGAAAGTTCTCGAAGTCGCGGCAGAATCCGAACACGACTTCCACCGGATGGCCCACGATGAACGAGATCGCGACGGTCCCGGCACGGCGCCGGGTGCCGGCGCTCCGCAGCGCCTCAGCCAGCGGTCGATGCGCCGCGGCGCCGATGAGCGCGAGGCCACCAATCGTGGCGGCGGCACGGGCAGGGGTGGACATGCGGCGCCGAGCTCCGAACAGGGCGCCGCCCACCAACCCGAGCAGGAGGGACGGTGAGACCAACCCGGGATTCGGCACCGCAACGACTGGAGATGAAGTCATGCCCTTCAGACGAGCAAGGGAGGTGCCGCTCGGCCGCTTCCGATCGCTCAGAGGCGTGCGGCCGCATTGCGGGCCCGCTGAAGCGCCTCCGCTACGGTCGCTCCGGTCGCGCCAATGTGGCCCATCTTCCGGCCGGGCCGCGCGCCGTGCTTCCCGTAGAGAAAGAGCCGCGTGCCGGGCACGCCGAGCGCGGCGACGAAGTCGGGGGTCCGGCCGTCGGCCCACGAATCGCCGAACAGATTCACGATCGCGGCAGGTCGTGACGGCAAAACCGCACCGAGTGGCAGGTCGCAGACGGCGCGCACCAGCTGCTCGAACTGACTCGTCGGCGAGCCCAGCTCCGAGGCGTGATAGGAATTGTGGGGGCGCGGCGCGAGCTCGTTCACGAGCAGCCGGCCGTCGCGTAGCAGGAAGAGCTCCACGGCGAGGATGCCTTCCAGGGAAAGTGACTCGGCGATCCCGCGGGCGACGTCCTGCGCCTCGCGCACCACGGATGGCGGGAGGGCGCCGGGCAGCACGCTCCACGCGAGCACCTGTCGCTCATGGTGGTTGACAGCGGGCGGATAGACGGCCAGCTCCCTCCCGCCCGCGCGTCGAGCCACGAGCACCGACAGCTCCAGCTCGAGGTCGAGCGCCCGCTCCGCGACCGACTCGCGACGGCCCAGCTGATCGAACGCCCGAGCGGCATCGTCACCCGCAGCGACGCGGACCTGGCTCCGCCCGTCGTAGCCACCCTGACAGCTCTTCACGAAGAGGGCGGGGCCGATTGTGGCCATCGCGTCGGACAGCGCGGCGGCCGAGCTCACGATCGCGTGCGGGCCGACGGGGAAGCCGCGATCGACGAGCCATTGCTTCTGCCGGCCGCGATGCTGCACCACGTGGAGCACGTCGGCGCCCGGTCGCACCGGCGCGTGCTGCCGCGCGGCTTCCAGCGCCGCGGATCCGATCTGCTCGATCTCGAGGGTGATCACGTCACAGGCCCGCGCGAGGTCCGCAGCGCCGGCGGCGTCGTCGAACGCCGCCGCCACCACGCGGTCCACCACTGGCCGCGCCGCACAGTCGGCATCCGGATCGAGCACCTGGACGCGGTACCCCATCGCGCGTGCCGCGAGCGCCGTCATGCGTCCGAGCTGGCCGCCACCGAGGATACCGATGGTGGCGGACGGCAGGATCGGCACCGTCAGCGCGCCCCGCCCGACAGGTCGGTGTCGTCCATGACTTCAGCTGTCCGCGCCGCCCGCCACGCCCGCAGCCGCTCGCGCACTTCCGGGTGTCGCGCCGCGACGATGGACGCGGCCAGCAGGGCCGCGTTGGCTGCGCCAGGCTCGCCGATGGCGAGGGTGCCCACCGGCACTCCCTTGGGCATCTGGACGATGGCGAGCAACGCATCGACC
>JBBQDE010000374.1:0-3273 GCA_038319425.1 Gemmatimonadales bacterium | reverse complement strand
GTCTGTTCCGTGCCGCCTCGATCGAGGCGATCCACGTATGTAGCAGATCGACGAACATCATCAGGTTGAATGCCGACGATTAACCAGCTGGTCCGGCAGTCGCGCCGCGACCTCGCCAAGAAGGAAAAGGCGCCGGCGCTGAAGGCCAACCCGCAGAAGCGGGGCGTCTGCACGCGCGTCTACACCACCACCCCCAAGAAGCCGAACTCCGCCCTCCGCAAGGTCGCGCGCGTCCGCCTCACCAACGGCTTCGAAGTCACCGCCTACATCCCCGGCGAAGGCCACAACCTCCAGGAGCACTCCATCGTGCTCATTCGCGGCGGTCGTGTGAAGGATCTCCCGGGCGTGCGCTACCACACCGCCCGCGGAACCCTCGACGCCCCCGGCGACAACGGCCGCAACCAGAGCCGCTCGAAGTACGGTACCAAGAAGCCGAAGGCTGGTGCCGCTGCGAAGACCGCGGGCAAGGGAGGTAAGAAGTGAGCCGCCGCAAGAGCGCCGTGAAGCGAACGATTCTGCCCGACGCCCGCTACGACAGCCAGACCGTGTCCAAGTTCATCAACGTCCTGATGTACCAGGGCAAGAAGAGCACGGCCGAGCGGATCTTCTACGCGGCGATGGACCTCGTGGAGAACCGCACGAGCCAGCCCGGCGTCAACATCTTCAAGCAGGCGCTCACCAACCTCAAGCCGGTCGTCGAGGTGAAGAGCCGCCGCGTCGGTGGCGCTACGTACCAGGTGCCGGTCGAGGTGCGTCCGGAGCGCCGCACGGCGCTCGCGATGCGCTGGCTGATCAGCTACTCGCGCGACCGCAACGAAAAGTCGATGGCCGAGAAGCTCGCCGCTGAAGTGATCGCCGCGTCGAAGGGCGAGGGCAACGCCGTCAAGAAGAAGGAAGACACCCACCGCATGGCCGACGCGAACAAGGCCTTCGCGCACTATCGCTGGTAGGGTCTCTCCGCCGTCGCGCAACCATGAAGCCCCGCCGCGCACTCGAGCGGCGGGGCTTCGTGCATCGGGGTCGGAATCAGGCGGACCCCGAGGACGCGGCCGTGACGCGCGATCGCGGCGAGCGCTGACGGACGCGCGCAACAGGGCGCCCGGGCGAGCCGTGGCAACCCGCCCTACGGGGCTCTAGCCGCGAAGGCTATTGGCCGCCAGATTGCCCTCGGAGGGTCAGGCAACGCTTCGCCCGAGGGTGCACGGTCATGGTGTATCGCTTCTACGGAGGCCCGAACGACGGACGCGAAGTGGACGGCGTCCGTCTCCAAAGCATGCAGGAAGCGCCCGTTCCGCCACGACGCGTGTGCGTGCCGGCGTGGACGGGCCATGACTGGCATCAGGTGTACTACGAGCGGAGCGGGGACGTCTACCTCTACATCGGCGAGTCCGGCGTGACCCGCACCGATCCTAGGGCCTAGTTACCGCACGCGTGTGCCGTCCTTGCGTTTCGCCCAGGGATCTTCCGCCCGCAGCAGGTCGTCCAGCGTCGACGGCCACTGACCGAGCGCGTCGAACTCGTCGCGGTGATAGCCGCGCAGCGACGCGAGCGACGCCGTGGTGATCACGAAGTCCAGGCGCCCCACCAGCTCGCGATGCGCTCGCGTGGGCCCGAGCCGCCGAAGGATGGTGCCGCTGGCGTGACGAAGGACGTCGAACTCGCGTAGCACGATCTCGAGTCCGATGCCCTGCATGCGGCGTGACGTGCCGTGCACGGCGGCGGCGAACACCGACGCGGGCGCGATCATCGGCTCCCGCGACTCGCGCTCGAGGTCCGCCAGGAGCGCATCGACCACGTGCGCCATCGGTTCAGTGCGGGCATCACTGCTGCGCAGGATGTCCGCGTCCGGCCCGAGGCCGAGACGCCACTCGTCGAGCAGCTCGTTCCGCTGACGCACCAGCATCTCGATGAGGCTCTGCGAGCTGCTCTGCGGCGGAACGGATAGGTGGGCGTAGGAGGGGGTCAGCAAACGGCGCTCATAGGGCGTTTTTTCCGAGCTGCTCGTCCGCAAGCCGGTATTCGGCCATCAACTCGGCCGCCGCGCGGAGCTGTGCATCGGTGAGAGTCGGAGTCACGCGCCGGATCTTCGGAATGAGCTCGGCGACCAACTCACGAAATCGTTCTTCCCTGGCCTGAGTCAGGGGATCGAATGCTTCATGCATACGCCATCTCCCAGCGTCGGGGGGTGGTCACGTGTGCTGTCATGACAAGGACGTCAGCCAGGATCGCTACGTCACGGAACACTTGTCACATGGATAATATACTAGAGCACGCTACATCCCTGTGACCGATGGCACGTACCACTGCCGTCGTGGATCACATTCGGTGATGAGTGGGCGGACCTTCGACCGAGGGCCGCCGCGGCAGTCCGCCGCACCGTACCACGGCACCTGCCTTGCGACTGCACTGCCCGCCATGTCCTCCCGCGCCCCAGGCAAAATCCCCGTTCCCTCCCTCGACGCCCCAACGGAGCTCCAGGCGCGCTTCGCCGAGCTGGAGACCAAGTCGAACGCCCGTTCGCTGGGCGTCGCGATCGACGACCTGGAGACGGGTAGCCGCTTTGTCTACCACGCCGATCGGTGGTTTCACGCCGCCAGCACCATCAAGCTGGCGATCCTCCTCGGCGTCTATGGCGCGATCCATCGTGGCGACCTTCTGCCGCAGTCGCGGGTCCACGTTCGGAACCGCTTCCTGAGCGCCTACGATGGGTCGCCGTACCGGGTGCGCGTGGACCGGGATGCGAATGCCGAGGTGCACCGGGAGATCGGCCGCACCCTGCGAGTCGCGGAGCTGGCGGAGCACATGATCACGTCGAGCAGCAACCTCGCCACCAACCTGTTGCTCGACCTGGTGGGGCTCGACGTCCTGCAGGAAACGCTGGATGGTTTCGGACTGGTGGGCCTGGATCTGCGGCGCGGTGTGGAGGACGAGGTCGCATTCGAGCACGGGATCAATAACCGGGTCACCGCCAGCGGCTTGGTGGGACTGCTGCGGCTCATCGGGGAGGAGCGGGCATTCTCGCCGGTCCTGTCCCGGCAGATGATCGACGTGCTGCACGGTCAGCACTTCAAGAGTGGCATCCCGGCCGGACTGCCACGGGAAGCGCGCGTGGCCCACAAAACGGGGGAGATCTCGACCATCGCGCACGACGCTGGACTGGTCTACCTCCCCAACCGGAAGCCCTACGCGCTCGCCGTCCTCACCGAATGGGAACCGTCGACGCCGGGACGAGCGGGGCCGATCGCCGCGGCGGCGTTTATGGCGGAAGCGGGA
>JBBQDE010000373.1:0-3284 GCA_038319425.1 Gemmatimonadales bacterium | reverse complement strand
GATGCACGCATCGGCCGGTACCGGAACAACTTCGTCATCACCCGCGAGCAGCAGATCGTCAACGTCGTGGATACCGACACCCTCGGCGTCGGCGTGCGCGTGCTCGTGAACGGCACATGGGGGTTCGGCGCCTCGCGCGATCTCTCGAAGACCGGCGTCGTGGCCGCGACGAAGGAGGCGCTGGCCATCGCCAAGGCGAACGCGCTCCCCGCGGCCGACCGTGTGCGACTCGCCGCCGCCACCCCGACGCCGGACGGGCGCTACGTCACGCCGCACGCCATCGATCCGTTCACCGTGCCCATCGAGCAGAAGGCGGACCTGCTCATCCGGGCGAACGCCGAAGCGATGAAGGTGCTCGGCGTGAAGTTCGTGAACAGCAACATGTTCTTCGTGAAGGAAGAGAAGAACTACGCGAACACCGAGGGCACCTTCACCACCCAGACGGTGATCCGCAGCTGGCTGCCGTTCGCCGCCACCGCGGTGAAGCCCGACTTCACCGATTTCCAGACGCGCACCAACGTCATCCAGCCCATGGCGCGCGGCTACGAATATCTCGTCGCCGCCAAGCCGGTGGAGCACGCTCGCCAGTGGGGAGAGGAAGCGGCCGAGAAGCTCAAGGCCAAGGCAGTGGACGTCGGCCGCTACGACCTCGTGCTGCACCCGAGCCATCTCTGGCTCACCATCCACGAGAGCATCGCGCACCCCACGGAGCTCGATCGCGCGATGGGCTACGAGGCCAACTACGCCGGCACGAGCTTCCTCGCGCCTCCGCGAGAGAAGCTCGGCACGTTCCGCTACGGGCCGGCCATGATGAACATCCAGGGCGACCGCTCGCAGGTAGGCGGATGCTCCACCATCGGCTGGGACGACGATGGCGTGAAGCCGGACGAGTTCCTCATCATCAAGAACGGCATCGTCAACGACTACCAGACGACGCGCGAGCAGGCTCCGATGCTCGACTGGTGGTACTCCAGCCAGAAACGCTCCATGCGCAGCCACGGCTGCAGCCACGGCGACAACTGGAGCAGCGTGCAGTTTCAGCGCATGCCGAACGTGTCGCTCCTTCCCGGCGACAAGGAGCAGGGCTGGGACGAGCTGATCGCCGCGACGGATCGCGGCATCGGCATCGTCGGCGACGGGAGCTTCTCGATCGATCAGCAGCGCTACAACGCGCAGTTCGGCGGGCAGCTCTTCTATGAGATCAAGGGCGGCAAGATCGTCGGGCAGCTCAAGGACGTCGCCTACCAGATGCGCACGCCGGACTTCTGGAACGCCATGGACATGATCGGCGGCCGGCAGAGCTACGAGATGGGCGCCAGCTTCTTCGACGGAAAGGGCCAGCCAGGCCAGGTCAACGCAGTGAGCCATGGCTGCGTGCCGAGCCGCTTCCGCAACATTAACGTCATCAATACGGGGAGAAAGGCATGAGCGCCCCCAGAAGCCTCTTCGGCACGGGCAGCGTGCTGTCGTCCGGCGACATGATGTCGCGGAGCGAGGCGCAGGCCTTCCTCGAGCGCATCGTGAGGCTGTCGAAGGCCGACACCATCGGCGCGCAGCTGACCGGCGGCTACACCGGCAACATCCGCTTCGCCGCCAATCGGATCACCACGTCGGGCGGCGTAAGCAACTCGCAGCTGATCGTGCAGAGCGGCTACGGCCCCAAGCACGCCGTCGTCACCACGAGCGACTTCTCGATGGAGGGCGTGGAGCGCGCGGTGCGGCAGAGCGAGGCGATCGCGAAGCTCGCACCGGACGATCCGGAGAACATGCCGCTGCTCCCGCCGCAGCAGTATCACGACGTCGATTCCTGGTTCGACTCGACGGCCAACCTTGCGCCGGCGGAACGGGCCGCCGCGGCGCGCACCGCGATCGATGCGGCGAAGGCGGCCGGCGATCTCGCGGCCGCCGGCTTCATCGTCGCCGGCACGAACTACAACGCCATCGCGTCGAGTACCGGGCTGTACGCCTACTTCCCATCGACGAACGCGAACTACCAGCTCACCGTGCGCACCAACGACGGCACGGGCTCCGGCTGGGCGGGCGCCGACCACCCGGACTGGAAGCAGCTCGACTTCAAGGCCGTGAGCGACCGCGCCATCCAGAAGGCGCGCGCCTCGCGCAATCCCGTCGCCATCGAGCCCGGGCGCTACGCCGTGATCCTGGAGCCGCAGGCGGTGGGCGACCTCGTGCAGCTCCTCGCCTTCTCGCTCGACGCCCGCAGCGCCGACGAAGGACGTTCGGCATTCTCGAAGCAGGGCGGCGGCTCGAAGATCGGCGAGAAGATCGTCGACTCGAAGGTCACGCTCTTCTCCGATCCGGCGGATCCGCAGCTCCTCGGCCAGCCGTGGACGGGCGAAGGGCTCCCGCTCGGCCGCGAGGTGTGGATCGAGAACGGCGAGTTGAAGCAGCTCAACTACTCGCGCTTCTGGGCCCGGAAGAAGAACGCGCGCCCGAACGGCGGGCTGGGGTCCGTGAAGATGGTCGGCGGCGACGCGACGACGGAGCAGATGATCGCTTCGACGCCGCGCGGCATCCTCGTCACCCGGCTCTGGTACCTCCGCCAGGTGGATCCGCGCACGGAGCTTTACACCGGTCTCACGCGCGACGGCACTTTCCTGATCGAGAACGGCAAGGTCACGAAGTCCGTGAAGAACCTGCGCTTCAACGAGAGCCCGCTGTTCATGCTCAATAATCTCGAGATGCTCGGCCGCTCCGAGCGGGTCGCCGGCACCGAGTCCGGCGGCAACGTGGTGTTCCCCACGCTGAAGGTGCGGGACTTCAACTTTACGTCGTTGAGCGACGCAGTCTGACCCCTTGATCTGCCTGTTTCCCTTGATCCGTGCTCCCTCGTCCTTCCCTGCTCCTCAGCCGCCGGCGAAGGTATCGCACGCCCTCGGGTCGCCCGAGTCATATCCCTTCTTGAACCAGCTCATGCGCTGCGCCGCCGAGCCGTGCGTGAACGACTCCACGTTCGCGCGGCGTCCCGACTTCTGCAGGATCCGGTCGTCTCCCACCGAAGCCGCGGCGTTCATCCCCTCCTGGATGTCACCCTCGTCAAGCAGCTTCCGCTGCTCGGTCGAACGTCCCCACACGCCGGCGAAGCAATCCGCCTGAAGCTCGAGGCGCACCGACAGCCGGTTTGCGGCGGTCGGGTCAGCGCGCTCCCGCGCGGCCATGACTTTGGGCATGATGCCGAGGAGGTTCTGCACGTGGTGCCCGACTTCGTGCGCGATGACATACGCCTCGGCGAATTCGCCGGGCGCATGGAAACGCCGCTGCAGCTC
>JBBQDE010000372.1:0-3284 GCA_038319425.1 Gemmatimonadales bacterium | reverse complement strand
CCCCGCGACGCCGCTCACGTGCGGGCACTCGGGGTGGATCAGTGGATCGGCCTCCAGCTTGCCCCGGATCGCATCGACGACCGAGCCGCCGACGAGGTGGTCGCTTCATATGAAGGGCTTCGGCGCCCCACGGCCGACCTGGTGACCGCCTACGCGCAGGGACAGCAGGCGATCCGGCTGCTCCAGCGGCAGGCGAGTCAGCGCGGTGATTCCAGCGACAGGAAGGACATGCGCGCCGAAGCGCTCCGCGCCGACCCGCAGCTTCGGGAGCGGTTGCGGCAGAGCCAGCGCATCGTGGGCGACGTGCAGTCGGCGAAGCTCGCTCGTGCCGTCGCGAGCGAGCGGCAGCTCCAGGAGGTGATGACCGATTTCTGGTCGAACCACTTCGCCGTGTTTGCGGGCAAGGGGCAGACGCGCCTGTTCATCCCCGCGTACGACCGGGACGTGATCCGGCCGAATGCGATGGGAAAGTTCCGCGACCTGCTTGGCGCGGTGGCGAAGAGCCCGGCCATGCTGTTCTATCTCGACCAGTGGCAGAGCGCCGCCGACTCGCTGCATCCCACCCTCGCGCCGCTGCGCCGTCCGCGGCAGCGCGGGCGCGGGCTGAACGAGAACTACGCCCGCGAGCTGCTCGAGCTGCATACCCTCGGCGTGGACGGCGGCTACACCCAGCAGGACGTGATCGAGGTTGCCCGCGCCCTCACGGGATGGACGATGAATCCCCAGCAGGCAGCGGAATTCACCTTCGTGCCGCAGATCCATGACGCGGGGCGAAAGACGGTGCTCGGCCACGTCCTCGCGGCGGGTCGCGGCATCGAGGACGGCGAGGACGTACTGGACCTGCTCGCTCGCGATCCACGCACGGCGCACTTCATCGCCCGGAAGCTGGCCGTCCGCTTCGTGAGCGACGAGCCGCCGCCAGCGCTGGTGGATCGCGCCGCCGCCACCTTCCTCCGCACGGATGGCGACATTCGCGAGGTGGTCCGCACGATCGTGACGAGCTCCGAGTTCTTCAGTCGCGCCGCGTACCGCAGCAAGGTGAAAAGCCCGTTCGAGCTCGTGGCATCGGCCCTCCGTGCGGTCGGCGCACAGCCGGACACGTCGATGCGCTCGGCGCAGATCGTGGCCTTCCTCGGCCAGCCGATCTACGGACATCAGGCGCCGAACGGCTGGCCCGAGACGGGCGAGTCGTGGATGAACACGGGCGCGATCCTCAATCGCATCAACTTCGGGCTCGCGCTCGCCGCTGGGCGCCTGCCCAATGCGAGCGTTGGGCACTGGTCGGACGGGGAACGCCTTCGCAACGCACCGCGTGAGGAGCAGGTGGACGCCGTGATCGCCGCGTTCCTCGGCGGACACGCGTCGCCCGACACGCGAGAGATCCTGCTCGACGGCGAGAATCCGCTCGTGACGAAGCTGGCCACGTCGGCCGACACGACGTCCACGCCGGATGCGATGGCGATGCAGGACCCCGCAATCCCGATGCGCGACATGCCGCCGGCCAAGAACGGGCAACCTCGCCCCGCCGCTCTGCGCGGCCTCGGCCAGCCCGTGCGGCTGTCGGGACTGGCGCAGGTCGTCGGGCTCGCCATCGGTGCCCCGGAATTCCAGCGTCGCTGACGCTGTCACCTGAACACGAGCATTCGAATGGACCGCCGAGTCTTCATGAAATCCGGTGCGCTCGCCATGGTCACGATGGGGCTGAGCCCGAGCTTTCTCCGCCGCACGACGTTCGGGGCGGAGCTGCTCGACGGCGCGGCACTCAAGGGCGCCGCGCGCGGCAAGACACTGATCTGTCTCTTCCAGCGCGGCGCTGCCGATGCGTTGAACGTCGTCGTGCCGCATGGTGAGGCCGCGTACTACCGCCTGCGGCCGAACATCGCGATCCCGCGACCGAACGTCGGCGCGGGTGCCATTGGCGCGATCGACCTCGATGGCTTCTACGGGCTGCACCCGGCGCTCGCGCCCATGAAGCCATTGTGGGACATGGGCATCCTGGCCCCGGTGCACGCCGTGGGAAGTCCGAGCAGCACGCGATCGCACTTCGACGCGCAGGACTACATGGAGACCGGGACGCCGGACCAGAAGGGCACGCGTGACGGCTGGCTCAATCGCTACCTCGCGCTGAAGGGCACATGCGAAGCCGGCTGCGTGCATGACAACGCACCCTCGCCGTTTCGCGCCGTCGCGATGACGCAGCAGACCCCTCGCATGCTCGAGGGACCGGCGCCGACGATCGCCATGAATTCCCTGAGCGAGTTCAGCGTGCGCGCGGCCGGCCCCGCGGCGGAACGCCTGGAGGCGCTGTACCGGACCGGCACGGCCGACGTGGTGCACGCGGCGGGCGGCGAGATGTTCGAGGCCGTGAAGATCCTCAAGGCCGCAGACCCGCAGAAATACCTGCCGAGGAACGGTGCGTCGTATCCCAACTCGCAGTTCGGTCAGCGCCTGCGCCAGATCGCGCAGCTGGTGAAGGCCGACGTGGGTCTCGAAGTGGCGTTCGCCGACGTGGGGGGATGGGACACGCACGTCAACCAGGGCGCCTCGACTGGTCAGCTCGCGCTGCGGCTCGACGACTTCGCGCGCTCGATCGCGGCGCTCGTCACCGACCTCGGCGACCGGATGGCCGATGTGACGATCATGACCATGTCGGAGTTCGGGCGCACCGTGCGTCAGAACGGCAACGGCGGCACCGACCACGGGCACGCCAGCGCCCTGTTCGTCGTGGGCGGCGCGGTGAAGGGAAAGAAGGTGTACGGCAAGTGGCCCGGCCTGGAGCCGGAGCTGCTCTATGAGGGGCGCGATCTCGCGCTGACGACGGATTTCCGCTCGGTGTTTTCGGAAGTCGCGGCGAAGCAACTGGGAGCGACGCGACTGGATGCATTGTTCCCGGGATTCAACGCGAGTCGGGAGCAGTGGCTCGGAGTGCTGTGACCACGTGCCTTCGGCCGGAGCGAGCGGTGCGAGCCGGTGGCGAAAGCCAGCCTCTCTTCTCCCTGGCTAATCGCAGAGCCGGGAGAGTGGATCCCGACACTCGCTTCGCTCGTGCGGGATGACACGCTCGACGTCAGAAGCGGAAAATCTTGCGTAGCACCTTTCCGATCCCTTCCACTCCTTTTTGGACCGGATCGGGAATACGCGGGTCGAGCGTGTCCTGCATCGGATTCTCATCCACCGGCTGCTCGAAGTGCGCGTTGCACACTTCGGTCGGTTCGGTGCCCGGCTTGAACCACTGGCGTTGCCGCACCGGGCAGAATTCGCCGGCGAGCAGTCCCGTGGTGGGA
>JBBQDE010000371.1:0-3291 GCA_038319425.1 Gemmatimonadales bacterium | reverse complement strand
CGGAGTCAGTACGTGAGCGAGACGATCGAGTGATTTCCGCGCAGACGAGCGCCCGCCATCAGCGCCGCCGCGGCGGAGAACTGCACATCGACACGCGACGGCCGCTCGCGTGAGCCGGTGCGCCGCTCGCCTGCATCGCCGGCGATGGCGCGCTGCGGGGCGATGAGGTTCTCCGTGACGAGCGCACCGAGTATGCCGCCGATCGTGGCCGTGCCGAAGACGAGTCGCGCGTTGCTCGACTGCGCCAGCGCGGGAATCGCCAGCCCGATCAACGCGCCCGCGCCGGTGCCAAGCCCGAGCAGCCGAGCATCGGATTCGGTGTGATCGAACGGGCGCACGAAGGCGCGATCGCCCACCAGCGCGCCCAGCGCGTACCCTCCGGTGAGCAGGCCGAATACCAGCTGACTCGATGGGCTGTCCGGCAGCAGCGCCGCGGCGGCGCCGAGCCCGAGCAGCTCGCTCGTGAACATCGCCCCGATGTCGCCCGCCGTGACCCGGTACGGCGCACCGCGCACGTAGCGAAGGCCCAGCCGATAGCCGAGCGCGCCGGCAGCGATGATGCCGAGCGCCGCGGGCCGCGCGCTGCTCTCCTGCTCGAGCGCACCGGCCGCGCCAAGCACGCCCGTGGTGAGCAGCGCCGTCACCGTCGATCCATGCGACGTGCCGTGCGCTTCGGCGTCCGTCATCGGCTTCGCGAGCTCGAATCCGACGATGTCGCCCAGCAGCCCGCCGATGAGAATCGCGGCGCCGTTGGCGTTGCTCCCGGCATGATCGCCGTTCAAGGCGAAGAGCAGCAGATCGCCGGCGATGGCGCCGCGCACGGCGCTGTGGGCCGACAGGTGGTTCTCCGCGCGTGACACGGGCGTGGTCTGCGTGAGGTGCGCGGCGGTGAAGAACGTCGCGCCGGCGGTGACCAGATATGCCGCCCCGCCGGCCGCGTTGTCGCCCACCATCGCCGCTGCCGCCGGCCCGAAGAGCAGTGCGCCGAGCAGCGTCTGGTTGGCGACGAACTGGCCGCGCACGGGCTCGGAGATGATCGTCGGCATGCTGTCGAGGCGCTCACCGGCGCGTGCCACCAACGTGCCGCGCGCGATCGCCCCAGCCAGCTCGGCACGTCGTGCGGCGTCGAGCGGGAAGCGCTCGAGCACCTCACGCTGACGACGCACGACGATGACGTACGTGAACGCGGAATCGCCGATCTCGTAGAGCCGTGCCTCGACGTAGTCGCCGGCCACGGGCCACACGGGCGCCGCGAGTCCGCGCCGCGCCGCGAGGGGAGGAGTGACGACGCTCACGCGTCCCGCGCTGTCGAATGCGACCGGTCGCTCGCGGATCTGCGCGTCGGCACGAGCTCCCGCCAGCAGCATCACGCTGGCGAGGAAAGCGAGTCGCGACGCGCGTCGCAGGAGGGGACTGCTTGAGGAAGCGAGGCGCATGCGTTGGACGAAGCGGGGGCGTGGCTGGGTCGGAACGCGGAAAGAGCAAGCTACCACCGGGGCCGCGTTTCGTTCCGTACCCGCATCCGCGGTCGCAGGGCAACGGCTCATGCCGCCGGTCCCAAGCTCAACCGACGGTACTGCGCCAGCATCGAACGGATCGCTCCGTGCGCATCCGGACTTCCCATTGGCCCGCCACGCTGCCTGCGGTGGGGCCGGCATCGTTCCTTTACACTTGGAGCGCATCGAAGGGCTGGCTCATCTCTTGTTGATGCGGGACAGGGACCGAGGCACACCACGCGCATTGATGTCAGGCAGGCGCAACAAAAAAAGAAAATGCCGACTCTCAGACAACGCGTGCGAGAAAAGGATGGATGCCAGCGTGGTCGCATCCGCCTGGCGGGCCACCGGGTGTCCGACAGCCGCCGGGAGCGATGCGTCGATGTTGGAGCAGTGCCATCAGTTGCTCTTGCAACCGGCGCACTGTTTGACCTTGCGACCGGCGCAACGGAACGAGATCAGACCAGCGCCCCGTCGAGAAACGGCTGGCCGCGCGCGAACCGATCGACGGCGAGCGGTGTCACATCGAACGTCTTCGCCCGTCCATCGGTGATCAGCTCGGCGATCGCCAGCCCGGTCGCCGGCGCCATCATCAGGCCATGCCCGCTGAATCCAGCCGCCACGACAAAGCCGGGCAGGTCGGGGTGCGCGCCGAGCAGCGCGTTGTGGTCGGGGGTCATCTCGTACAGGCCGGCCCAGCCGGCCACGCAGTCGCGCACCTGGACCGTGGGGAAGCGGCGCGCGAGCGTCGGCAGCATCTCGTTGCTCAGCCGCGACTCGTCGCAGTGGAAGTTCTCACCCACCGGCTCGTCGCTGCGCGATCGCCCGATGACGAGGCACTCGGGATCGCTGCTGGTGCGCGGATCGTCGAGGCGCCAGTGGGTGCCATCCGGATCGAAGACCATCGGGATGCGCGACTCGAGTCGCTCCTCGAGCTCCAGGCGGAAGAGATGCTGGCGCACCGGATCGATCGGCAGCGTGAGGCCGGCGGCGCGCGCCACCCCGGCCGCGTACGCGCCGGCCGCGTTCACCACGATCGGCGTCGCGATCGTGCGCGTGCCGTCGGGCGTGTCCGTGCGCACGCCGGCAACGCGTCCACCCGCGCGCTCGACCTCCGTGACGGTGCCGTGTACGTACGTCACGCCTGCCGACGTCGCCATCGCGCGATAGCCCGCGAGCACTTCGCGGGGATCAAGGTAGCCGTCTTCCGGACCGAACAGGGCAAACCGCACGTCGTGCGTCGCGAGGCCCGGCACACGCTCGGCGACCTCGCGCGTGGTCCACCGCTCGACGACGGCGCCACTCGCCTTCTGGGTCACGTACCGCCGCTCGAGTCGGTCGGCATTCCCTTCGTCGGCGAGAAAGAGATAGCCGCGCTGGCGAAACCAGGCGCGCGACCGGTGCCCGCACGCGGAGGTGAGCTGGTCGAACCGGCGGTAGAACTCCGTGCCGTACCGCGCCATGGCGACGTTGAGCGGCGACTCGTACTGCTGGCGAATCCCACCGGTCGCGAGCGCCGAAGAGGCGCGCGCATAAGTCGGGTCGCGCTCGACGACGACGACCGGCGCCCCTCGCAGGCGCTGGCGAAGGCGCAGCGCGATGCTGGAGCCGATGACCCCGCCACCGACGACGACGACGGCGGCGTTAGTCTGCATTTGGTACGTCGACTGACGGCGTTCCGAGTCCGAAACAGCGCGGCGCGCGTTGTACAGGGTACATCGTCACAGGTACCTGATACGAGGTAATCACCGCCGCCCTCGCGCGAAACGTCGTTGTTCGCTCCGGTGCGTTACGG
>JBBQDE010000370.1:0-3350 GCA_038319425.1 Gemmatimonadales bacterium | reverse complement strand
GTGAGCCCTTCCAGCTTCGACGCCAGCTCGCGATTCGTCTGCTGGACCTGATACTTGTCCATCGCCTTCGGGATCAGCGCCTTGAGCCGGTTCAGCTTCTCGGCATTCAGCGGTTTCTCGATGTAGTCATAGGCGCCCTGCTGCATCGCCTGGACGGCGGAATCGACCGTCGCCTGTCCGGTGATGATGATGCACTCCGTCGGGATCGCGCGCTGCTGGAGCTCTCGCAGCAGGGCGAGCCCGTCGAGCTTGGGCATCTTGAGGTCCGCCAGCACGACGCCGTAGCGCTCCGCGGCAAGCGCATCGAGCGCCTTCTGTCCGTCCGCGACGACGTCGACGGCGAAGCCGGCGTCCTCGAGGATCGCGCTCAATCCCGTCGTGATCGCGGCTTCGTCGTCCGCGATGAGAATCCTTGCCTGCTTCATTATTCCTCGAGCGGTCGCTCCCGGCGCCTGTCTGCTCATGCGCGCGGGAAGACCAGTGAAAGATCGTTCGTTCGTGGCCCTGCCGTTCCCTGCCCACCCTCGGACCACCGCACGCCGGCAGCGCGCACCGCGCTCGCCACCGCCGCCGGCATCGCCGCACGGCGCCCGTCGGCGGCGATGATCACCGACGTCCCGTCGCTCGTCGCGCGCACCACACACCGAACCGGCGAGACCCGCGATTGCCGGTCCGCGCCCTGCACCAGCTCGAGCAATGGCGCCGCCAGCGCCAGGCGCACGGCATCGCCGCGCACGCTCGTCGCGGCGGACTCCACATCCTCCACTTCGACGACCACCTCCGCGTCAGCCGACGAGGAGGACGCACCGCAGATTGTCGCGATGCGCCGCATGGTGACGGCCACGTCGGCGGGCTCGCGCTCGGCGCGGCCGAGGGTGAGCACCGCCTCGATCAAGGTAGTCAACCGCTCCAGCTGCTGCGCCGCCGCCTCGGCGAACGCGGCCACGCCGGAGGCCGGCACGTCGGGGCGCGCGGCGCGGCCGCGCACGACCTCGAGATTCACCGACACACCGTTCAATGCATCCTTCACGTCGTGCGACGCGCGGCCGAGGGCGCGTTGGAGCGTGGCGAGCCACAGCGCCTCGACGTCCTCCGACGCCGGCGTCATTCAGTCCGACAGATCCGCATCGTCCGGCGCCGCCGCGTGTGCAGGCGTCGCGTCGACGGGCACCACCCGGTGCTGCATCGGCGCCTTCACGTACTTCGCCACGTGCGCCGCCGTCTTGCCGATCGCCAGCTGCTCGAACAGGAACTGGAACTTGTCGTCGTAGGCCTTCGCGAGCGTGTCCCGCACGTCGGCGGGCAGATCCCACAGCTTTCGCTTGAAGGGGCCGAGCGCCTTCTTGCGCGTCTTGTAGAAGAACTGCTCATCGGTATCCGTCGGCTTGCGCTCGTCCTTCGCGTTCTCGCGCAGCCAGGCGTAGATCTCGTTGCGCAGCGCGCCGGGCAGGTGATCGTACAGCATGTTCTGGAAGTTGGTCGCGAGATGGATTTCGGCGGTCTCGCGCTTCGGGAAGTTGTGGAAGGCGGTATCCGGCAGCGTGGACGCGCCGTGCTGCACCGCGCCCGCCAGCCCGTACCGCTCCCGCGCCACCTTGCTCAACGTCTCCAGCGTGTCGAGGTCCAGGGCGACATCGGCGATCGAGCCATCCGCCAGTACCACGCCGCCGTGGGAGGTGCCGCTCTGCACGCTGATCTTGGAGATCCCCTCCATTCCCTTCGGCAGCGCGGCGACGAACCCGTCCATGTAGGCCTCGAGCTCGTCCACCGTGGAGTTCTGCGTCCCCACCTCGCCGATCTCCCCACCCACCGAGATCGTCACGCCGTTCGGCTCCACCGCGCGCACGTCCTTCAGGATGTCGATGCCGACCTCGTAGTTCAGTCGCTGCTGCTCCCGGTGGGTCGGCTTGCTCAGGTCGACGAGGGTCGACGTGTCGATGTCGATGTTGTAGAAGCCGGCGCCCACGGCCTCGCGCACGAGCGCCTTCACGGCGTCCACCTCGGGACCGGGATTCGTCGCGTACTTCTTGTGGTTGACCTGGAAGTGGTCCCCCTGAATGAAGATCGGGGCGCGCCACCCCTCGCGCAGCGCGGCGGCGATCATCACCGCCACGTACTCCGCCGGGCGCTGCTCGGTGTAGGCGATCTCGGAGCGGGCAATCTCCAGCAGGAACGCCCCCGCGCTCATCCTGAGCGCGGTGCGGAAGATCGAGCGCGCGGTGTCGTACGACGCACCGCGCACGTTGATCGCCGGCACCGTGAAGCCGTGGATCTCGTTCCGGCCCCGTGCCAGGTAGAGGTCGTGGATCGAGGAGGGCCGCACGCCCGCCGCCTGCCCCAGCTCCCAGATCAGCCAGCGGGCGTACTCGCGCGCCACCGGCTCGCCGAACACCGCGGTGCGCACCAGCTCATCCATCTTCACCGAGGCGAGTGCCTCGGGGCGGGAGACGGTGACCTGTCCGCCGGCGACGCTGACTGCGTCACCGAACAGGCCGTTCAATGCGTCGATGTCGTGCATGGCATCCTCACAAAAGTGCACCCGCCCGCACGGGCGGTGGGAGATCGTCTCTCGAAGTGGTGAAGCTCGTCGCGCGCTTGAGGCGTCGCAAGGCCGTACGGCCGGCGCCGCCGACGGTGATTCAGATCACGCGCGCGGGATCCGGTTTCGGCAGAAGATTCCATTCCTGCCGCGCCGCGTCCGCGTCCGCCCGGCCGAGCATCGCGTAGGTGAACTGCTTCCCCAGCTCGACGCCCGGCTGGTCGAACGCGTTCACGCCATAGAGCTGCCCCGCATAGGCCGTCGCCATCTCGAGCAGCATCAACAGCTCGCCGACCCGGAACGCGTCCACGGACTCCATGAGGAGCGTCATGTTCGGCCGCCCGCGCCTGGCGAGTGCGCCCGCCGTGGCGCGGCGCTCGATGTCGAGCAGCTCACCGAGCCGATGGCCGCCCAGGTACGCGAGCTCGGGCACATCGGCGTGCAGCGGCGGGATCTCGACGTCCGCGGCGCCGTGCTCCACGCCGATGAACGTCACCGTCTTGTCCGGCGGCCCCTCCATGAACAGCTGCACCTGGCTGTGCTGATCGGTCGCGCCCAGCGCCGCCAGCGGCGTCGGCCCCACGCCGGCGTCGTCCTTCGATCGGTGCTTGCCCAAGCTCTCGGCCCAGAGCTGCACGAACCAGGAGGCCATGTCGCGCAGGGCGTCGCTGTACGGCATGAGCACCTGGACGTGCCGTCCGTGCTTCGTGTCGGCGAGATGCTGCAGCGCCGCGAACGTCCCGGCGATGTTGTTCGCGATCTGGCCGGACGCACAGCGGGTCCGCATCTCGCCGGCGCCGGCGAGGAGCTC
>JBBQDE010000369.1:0-3414 GCA_038319425.1 Gemmatimonadales bacterium | reverse complement strand
AGAGGGACTACGCGGTCGATGACTTCGAGATCGCGAACTACTTCCCGCTCGCGAGCGTCATCGACGGGCTCTTCTCCGTGACGCAAGAACTCCTCGGTGTCCGCTACGAACCGGCGCCGGACGCTCCGACGTGGCACGAGGATGTTCAGGCGTTCGAGATCTTCGACGCCGACGGCAGTGAGCCGTTCGCCCGGTTCTACATGGACTTGCATCCGCGTCCGAACAAGTTCGGGCACGCGGCCGCCTTCAACCTCAGGTCGGGCCGTACGCTGCCCGATGGCTCATATCAACACCCGATCAGCGCCATCGTCGCCAACTTCACGAAGCCGACCGCCGGCACGCCTTCACTCCTCACCCACAAAGAGGTGGAGACGTTCTTTCACGAGTTCGGGCACATTCTCCACGAGACACTCACGCGCGCCCACTTTCTCGAATTCAGCGGCTACTCGACGGAGCGCGACTTCGTGGAGGCGCCGTCGCAGATGCTGGAGCACTGGGTGTGGGATCGTGAGGTGCTCCGCCGCTTCGCGCGCCACCACGAGACCGGCGCGCTGCTGCCGGACGACCTGCTGGATGCGATGATCCGCGCGAAGCGCCTCAGCTCCGGGCTGAAGGAGCTCCGCCAGATGTTCTTCGCGCGGATGGACTACACGCTGCACTCGCCCGGATTCGATGGCGACAGCACGGCCACAGTCGAGCGCCTTTACCCGATCACGATGTTCCCGTACCCGGAGGGAACGCACTTTCAGTCCGGGTTCGGGCATCTGTTCGGCTACGACGCCGGGTATTACAGCTATCTCTGGTCGCGCGTATACGGCGACGACATGTTCACGCGCTTCGAGAAAGCGGGCATCTTGGACCACGAGACGGGACGTGACTACCGGCGGAAGATCCTCGAGCGCGGCGGCACCGTCGACGGCGACGAGCTGGTCCGCAGTTTCCTCGGCCGCGAGCCGAACATGGATGCGTTCCTGCGCGAGATCGGGTTGGATTGAGCGCCAGGCTGGTGACGCGCTGTGGCGCTGGGCCTCTCCCCCCGGCCTTCCGTCACCTCTACGACATGGCGAGTGGGCGGCGTGCTGCGTTGAGCTCGAAGCACCAGAACTACTCTCCGCTGATCCGCCGCCGTAGCTCGCCGCTGGCGACGACGAGCGCCCCGATCGCGGCGGCGAACAGCGCAATCGTGGCGGCAGCCACGGGCGACGGGCGCGGCGACCCGCCCCCGAGGTTGGCCAGCGGTGGTGCGCCCAGCGGCGCCCGGCCGTCGACCGTGTACACGAACGAGTTCACGGCGGTCTTGCTCGCGCTCCGCGCTTTCACGACGATGAAGCCGGGACGATAGAGCGGGAACGGGACCAGGTCGCTATTGACGACGATGGGGAAGCTCCATGTGCCGTCGCGGAGCACAGTCACCTGCCGCTCGTGATAGAGCGCCCCAGCGTATTGGCCGCCGGGATCGACATCAGTGAAGCCGACGGCGATCGTCACCGTCTCGCCCGGGGTCCAACCGGTCTGACCGACCGTCTGAAAGAGCATTCCGGCGCCGCCGGATGCCGGTGAGATGAGCGGATCCGGTTCTTGCGCGAGGGCGGCGTGAGACGATAGCGCCGCGAACGCAAACGCGACGGCGAGGGACGAGACAAGCCACTTCACCACGACCCCGATTCCATTGCCCCGCTGTGCGCGATAGTAACACGGCCGGGGCGATCCGTCATCGGGATTCGCGAAGAGATTTGTTTTTGTGGCCGCCGGTTTCGGAGTGCGGGCCGTCACCTGGCGTCCGGGCTCTTCACTGGAGGCGGTAGCACGGAACGCAGGCATCGGCCGGGAGATGCATCTTCAGCCTTAACTCTCATCGCGGTCGCCCAGCCCGGCCCAATGAAGCCGCTACCGGCGCGGTACCCTCGGACCGCCCGGCTTCGCTCCGCGTTCCAGTACACTGCGCCGAACTGAGATGATCACACTTCTACTCGCCGCCACGCTCGCCGTTACGCGCCACGATGTGGCCGATTGGTTTCGCGACCACGGCACGGCCGTTGTCGGCACGCTGGCGCTCACACTCGTAGCCACGCTCATCGCCCGGCGTGTGATCCCGCACGCGATGCGGCCCGCCGTCGCGCGCCAGATGACGGGACGCTCATTCGACGAGGTGGACCGCCGAGTCACCACGCTGAGCAACGTCATCGTGCGCACCATCGAGATCGTGCTGCTCGCCTTCGCTTTCTTCACCATCTTGCCAGAATTCGGCTTCGATATCCGGGCGGTCCTCGCGGGTGTCAGCATCACCAGCATCGCACTGGGTCTCGGAGCGCAGTCGCTGGTGCGCGACGCGCTGAACGGCATCTTCATCCTGAGCGAGAATCAGTACGCGCGCGGCGACGTTGTCGCCATCGCCGGGGTCACCGGTGTAGTCGAAGATGTGACACTGCGCCGCACGCTCGTGCGGGATGTCGATGGCGTGCTGTACAGCGTTCCGAATGGCGCGGTTGTCGTCGCCGCGAACTACACCCGCGATTTCTCGCGCGTGCGCGTGACGATCCCGGTGTCACCAGCGAGCGACCTCGCGAAGGTGCGGTCGGTGTCGGATGAGGTCGGACGCTCGCTGGCCGACGACCCGATGTACCGCGAGAGTATCGTGTCGGCGCCCGTCTACCTGCGCGTGGACAGCGTCGATATGAACGGCGTTGCGGTCCAGATCAATGGCACTGTGCAGCCGGGCAAGCAGTGGGAGGTGGCCGGTGTGCTGCGTGCGCGCCTGATGGAGGCGTTCCAGCGCGAGGGCATAAAGACGCCGTGGGGATGATGGTAGCGCCACACTCGCGGACTGACTGACCGGGGCGGCGTTCTCCGGAATAGCCGACGGAGCGCGGTTACTGGTGCTGCGCGCTACTGCCGATCTCGTCGCCACGGCGGCCGTCGCTGCCGGCAGCCGGCGGCGGAGCGGGCATGTGTTCGCTCAGGTCGCGTCGGACCTGGACGTAGCGCAGTACGTCGCCGCGATGGAGGATGCCCACGATATCGCGCCCGTGCACGACGGGCAGCTGGTTCACGTCGTGCTCGCTCATCAAGTGCAAAACCCGCGACAGGTTCGCGGAAGGCTCGACGGTGTGCAGCCGGTTGACGGGCGTCATCGCGCGGTACACGCTGGTCGTCGGCCACTGGTCGTGTGGCAGCTTCCGCACGTCGGCGAGCGTAATAATGCCGGCGAAATTGCCGCCCGCCATCACGACGAAGCAGCGGTTGCTGTGGCGCAGGACGTGGTCGCGCACCAGGTCCTCCACACTCAGGTCGGGAGGCACCGCGCTCATCTCCGTCTGCATGACGTCGCGGACGGGGATGCCGCTCAGGGCCGTCTCGACGACGAGCTGCTCGTAGCTAGCAGAAGATGCGTTTCGCAGAAAGAAGCCGATCAGG
>JBBQDE010000368.1:0-3419 GCA_038319425.1 Gemmatimonadales bacterium | reverse complement strand
CCGGCACCGGTACGAGGCCGCTCGAGTTCGGGCGGATGGGCGCGATGCCGACGGCCTGCCAGCCGATGTTCCCGGCAACGTCGGCCCACACCATGTTCTCGCCCGGGATGTTGCTGAAGTTGCACGCGGCGCGGAACTCGTCCCAGGTCTTCGCCTGGTCCATCCGCAACGACGCCATGTAGGGTGCGCCACCGGGTTCCATCCACGCGGCGCGCACCGCGTATGCGAGGTGCCGCGCCGTGTCCTCGTAGACCACGGGGCCATGGCGCGTGTAGCGGAGCGTCACAGCCGCCGGCGCCTCGCCCTTCACCGGGATGGACTCGCTGATCGCGCGCATCGGCTCCCACGTGCCGCGATACTGATACTGCGACGGGTTCGACGGATTCGTCTTGTAGACGTACAGGTCCTCACCATCCGTGCCGAACACGGTGAGGCCCCAGGCGCCGTGCTCGTTGTGCCCGATGGAGACGCCCGGAATCACCGGCTCGCCGCCGCCGATGACGTTCCAGCCCGGCGCATTGAGGTGGACGAAGTAGCGCAGCGACGGGGCGGCAATGGCGCGGTGCGGGTCGTTCGCCATCAAGGCTCGTCCGCTCAGGGTGCGACTTCCACTCACGACCCAGTTGTTGCTGCCGATGTCGCGGCGCTGGTTCCACCGCACGTCGTCATCGGCCAGCGAGTCGATCGAGGCGAGGCGGCGGTACGCCGACGTGTCGCCGCGAAAGGCGGTCTGCAGGTCGCTGGGCTGGAACCGGACCGGCGCGCGGAAGGCGTCATACAGCGCGAGGATCGGGGCATCGAGCCCGGCGCCATCGATCATCGGATCGAGCGCGAGCTTCGGCGCGGTGGGCCCGGGATGGAACCACTGCACCTTCTGGAGCAGGTCGCTGCCGTACTTCGCCACGAAGCGGCCATTCGCGAGCTCCTCGCCGATGTTGCCGAGCAGTCCCTGATGGCGCGAGATGACGACGTCCGTCGTCCAGCGGCCCGGCTTGATGCCGAGCATCCGCAGCTCGGCGGGAATCAGCGCGGGATTGCGTCCCGCCTCGTCCACCCAGGCATTCACCCCGTCGACGAACGCGCCGATGATGGCGGCGCCGTGCGGGTGGTAGTGGGCAAGCTCGGTCGCCATGCTGCCGCGGTACTTGAACAGGCGGGCGCCCTGATCGCGCTGAAGCTCGCGACGGCCAATGACCTCCGCCATCGTGCCCGTCGCCTGGCGACGCCACATCTCGAACTGGAATCCGCGATCGCGCGCGGCGGAGTAGCCCTGCGCGAAGAACAGGTCGTGCTCGTTCTGCGCGTAGATGTGCGGTACGCCCCACTGGTCGCGCAGCAGCTCGACGCGCTGCTGCAGTCCGGCCACGCGCAGCGTGTCGGTGCGCGGCGCGGGGCGCTGCGCGGCAAGCGTCGGCACGCGGAAGGCGGCCATGCCCATGAGGAGTGACGACATCAGGGCGCGGTTCACACGGAAGGCTCTACGGAGCATGCGGTCGGGTCCTCGTCAGGAGCGGTGAGACGACGGTGACGATGGGCGCACAGGCGGCGATGCGGGAACGCCTGTGGATCTGGGCGGGCGGGTGTCGCGAGCGATGAGAGCGCAGTACCAGCAGGCGAGGACGTCTGGCCCCGGTCGCTGATTGCCTCATACGCCGTGGCCGGACCGACCGTTGAATGTGACGCGGGGGGACGTCCGACATATGGCCGCTCAACGCTTCTCGACCTCTGGCCGTTGAAGCTTTGTGCGGTGGCCAACGAGCTCGTGGCCGCCGTCTCACCTGCCGCACGCACCGCCCGAAGCGTCACGCCTGTCGCGACCCACGACGCTTCCCCCGTCCCCGCCGTCGCCCGCACGCGCTCACCACAGTTGGGAGATGTCAATGCCACTGCACACCCTCATGTCAGCGACGCTGCTGCTGACCGCCACCACGCTGTCACTCGGCGCACCGGACGTCGCGCGCGCGGAGGGGTCTCGAGCCGAGACGGCTCCGGGCACCTCCGCGGCACGGGCGTCGTCGGTCACGGGCACCGTCATCGATTCACGTTCCGGACAGCCGCTGCCCGGGGCGCAGGTCAATGTCGTCGGCACGATGATCGGCGCGGCCACCGACGCGCAGGGCCGCTATCGCATCGTCAACGTGCCGTCAGGCGCGGTGCGCCTGCGCGCGCGGCTGCTCGGGTACGCCGCCGTCGAGCGCGCGCTCACGATGGAAGACGGGCGTGGGTACTCCGTAGACTTCTCCCTCACGTCCAGCCCTCTCTCGCTGGACGCCGTGGTCGTCACGGGCACGGCGGGCGGGAGCCAGGTGCGCGAGATCGGCAACGCCGTCGGGCGGGTGGACGCCGCGGCAATCGCCGAGATATCACCGGCGGTGAACGTGCAGCAGCTGCTTGGCCAGCGTGATCCCGGCGTCGTAGTGCAGCCGGCCGCCGGCATGGTGGGCGCGGGCAGCGCGATCCGCATCCGCGGCACGGCGAGCCTGTCGCTGACGAACCAGCCGATCATCTACGTGGACGGCGTGCGCATCGACAACAACGCCGCGGGGGGCCCGGCCATCCGGCAAGGACGCACTGCGGCGCGCCTGAACGACTTCAATCCCGAGGACATCGAGTCCATCGAGATCATCAAGGGACCGGCGGCAGCGACGCTCTATGGAACCGAGGCGTCGAACGGCGTGATCCAGGTGCTCACGAAGAAGGGCAAGAACGGCGCGGCGAAGGTGGACATCGCCCTCCGGACGGGCACGAACTTCATGCGCGATCCGGCTGGCCGCTTCCGGTACACCTACGGCATCAATCCGAACACCACCCAGGTCGACAGCTTCAACATCTTCAACTACTACAAGGAACAGACGGGCAAGGACATCTTCACCAACGGCGCCATCAACTCGGCCAACGCGAGCGTGAGCGGCGGAACGGCGATCGCGCGCTACTTCGCCTCGGCGGACTACGGCACGAACCACGGCATCGTGGACTACAACTGGGAGAACACGGCCGGTACGCGCCTCAATCTCTCGCTGCTGCCCAGCGAGCGCTGGAAGCTCGACACGTACCTCAACTTCGCCAAGAACCAGACGCGATTTGCCCAGGCGGCTGACGGCTTCGGCATCTGGGACATGATGGTGTGGAGCTCCCCGACGCTCCTCAACACGACGACGAAGGGATTCCGGTACGCGAACCCCGACATTGCCGGCCAGATCGATTCGCGGTCGACGGTCAGCCGATTTACCGGCGGCGCCGACCTCCGGTTCCAGCCGGTGTCGTGGCTCACGCAGCAACTGAAGGTGGGGTACGACAACGGGCAGACCACGAACCAGATCCTCTTCCCGCGCGTCCCGTTCGGCGAAGTGAACTTCTTCGGCGCGCGGTCGGGCGGCGAGAAGACCCTCGAGGCGGTCTCCACGATCTTCAACACGCTG
>JBBQDE010000367.1:0-3430 GCA_038319425.1 Gemmatimonadales bacterium | reverse complement strand
ATGCGCAGTCCTTTTCGGGTGGGCAGCACACCCTTGGAGACGACGCGTCCGATGACCGTGCCCTGCATGCCCGGCTCGAGCGACGAGATGTTGGCGACCGTGCTCGCATCCTCGTACCGATGCGGGATGTGGTACAGGAGGTCGCCGGCCACGACGACGCCGAGGCGGCGCAACGCGTCGGCGCGCGCCGGTCCCACCCCCTTCAGGTACGTAACGGGGGTGTCGAGCCGCAGGCGCTGTTGCCGTGGCGCGTCGCGCGTCACTCGCCGCCCAGCAGCTCCCGGGCGAACTCCCGCGCGTCGAACGGCAACAGGTCGTCGTGCTGCTCGCCCACACCAACGAACTTCACGGGAATGTCCACCGCCGCGTGCACGGCGACCACGACGCCCCCCTTCGCGGTGCCGTCGAGCTTCGTCAGCACGAGGCCGCTCACCGGCACGGCCGCGGCGAAGATCTTCGCCTGCTGCACGGCGTTCTGGCCGATGGTGCCATCGAGCACGAGCAGCGTCTCATGCGGCGCATCGGGCAGCCGCTTGGCGATCACGCGCGCCACTTTCTTCAGCTCGGTCATCAATCCGTCGCTGGTGTGCAGCCTTCCGGCGGTATCCACGATCAGCACGTCCACGCCGCGCGCCACCGCCGCATCGATGGCGTCGAAGGCCACCGCTGCCGGATCGGCGCCGGCCACAGCCCCGACGAACTCCGCGCCCGAGCGCTTCGCCCACAGCCGCAGCTGGTCCACCGCGCCAGCGCGAAAGGTGTCGCCCGCCGCGAGCATCACCTTCTTGCCCTCACCGCGGAGCCGCGACGCGAGCTTTCCGATGAATGTGGTCTTCCCCGCGCCGTTCACGCCGACGACGAGGATGACGGTGGGCTTGTCCGTCGAGAGGATGAGCGCCGGGTCACTCCGTCCACTGCGCAGCGCGTCGGTGATGCCGTCGCTGAGCGCCGCGAGGAACTCGTCCTGGCTCTTCACCTTGCCCAGCGTGGCCAGCCGCTCCACGTCGGCCACGAGCCGCAGCGTGGTGGGCACGCCGATATCGGATTCCAGCAGCAGCTCCTCGAGCCGCTCCAGCGAGCCGACGTCCACACCGCCGCGCGCGATGACCGCGACGTCCATGAGCGCGACGTCCTTGATGCGCTCCCAGAGGGAGCGCTTCGCGACGTCACCGGTCTTTCTCAGAATGCGCATACACAAAACTAAACTGCCGCGGGGGTGGGCTCCGATGGGCTACCGAACGCCTGCCCGCCTCCGAAGCCACCACTCGCCGCACAACAGCACCACGGCCAGACCGAAGACCCACCCGAGCATGCGGAGTGCGGGTGGTTCGCCGATGGCGACCGCGCCGCCGACGCCGCCGCCGTGAACCGTGGCGCGCCGAGGCAGCAGCTCGCGCGATGCATTCACCACCAGCACCGCGGAACCCCCCACCACGCGCGCGTCGTAGACTCCCGGTAGCAACGGAGGCGACTCAGCCACGTTCGCCCCGTCGGGGAAGCGCAGCGTCACCGAATACACGCGCGACGTGGCGGACCGGCGCGTGATCGTGACGACGACCACGCTGTCGCCTCCCGCCCCACGCCGCCAGCGGATCGGGTCACCCGCGCGCACCGGCGCGGCATCGGGCACGGCGGATCGCCGATCCGTGCGTCCAGCCGCCAGCCAGTCGTACAGGCTGCCGAGGAACGCGCCGTACGCGTCGGCGCGGGTGCCGCCGCGAAAGCGCCAGCGCCAGAGACCCGATGCCCCCAGCACGGCGATGTGGCGGGGCGCGTCCCACCCCACGAGTGCCACGCGCCGGTCGTCCGGCGCACCGCCTCGCTGCACGACGAGTCCCTGCCAGTCTCCACGCGGGAGCGCGGCCGACACGGCGAGCGGCGGCAGGCTGTCGAACGGCAGCGCGCCGATCGTGGCGGCCAGGGGCGACGGCGGCGCAGCCGCGGCGAACCATTCGCCCTCGTCCGCGGCGGGAGGCGCGAACAGCAGGAGCGCGCCGCGCGCCGTGGTACGTGGCGGACCGAATGCGGCCGTGTCGCCATGGAGGACGACCAGCGGTGCCTCGCGCACCGCGGCGAGCACGGCGCGCTCGTCCACGCGGGCCAGCGTGCCGTCCATCCGCCACGCGCCCGGTGCCACGCGATAGTAGGCGCGGGTGGGCAGCGAAGTCACGCCGCGGAGCGCGGCCACCGCCTCGCGCGCGTCGTAGTCCGGTGCCGTCGAGACGAAGACCGCCGCCGGCGCCCGGCTCACGTCCACGCCGACGCTGAGCGCATCGTTGCGCGGCTCGGCATCGCCGCCCGGCAGGATCACGGCGCGCAGCACGCGGCCACGCTCCGCACCCGACGGCACAGCCCGGAGATCGAGCGCCCGCTCGGCGAACGGCGCCAGCACGTCGTATCGCGCCGACGTGAGGAGCGCGTCGTCGAGTCGCAGCTCCACCTGCCCAGCCGGGGCGCCCGCACCACCTGCCATGACCACCACGCGCGCGGTGAGCGTGTCGCCCGCGAGCAGGGTGCGAGGCGCCTCCAGCGTGGAGAGCGCCGCATCGACGGCGGCCGGACAGCGCATGACGATGGTGCGCGAGCCGCGCGGAAGCGTCGCGATCGCGTCGGCGTCGTCGAGCTCACCGTCCGTGATGATCACCACGGGACGTCCGGTGCCGGCAGCCCGATCGGCCACGGCGCGGAGGCGCGACGCGCGATCGAACGGCGCGCCACTCCCGGCATCGGTGCGGATCGAGTCCCCGAATCGCAGCTGGCGTCCGCCGCCGAGCTTCGACGCCGAGTCGAGGGCGAGCTGCCAGCGATCGCAGCGTGGAGCGGCCCGAAGCCAGCTCTCCGAAGCGTCCAGCGCGACGTCGGGCGTCACCGACGCTGGCCGCCCCGCCGGGGCGTTCAGCAGGAGCGCGACGACGAGTGCGGTGGCGACGGCCCGCAACGACGCCGGCAGGGCGAAGCGGGGTGTGATCGCGGTGCGTCCGTATTGCCAGAGAGCGACCAGCACACCGGCCAGCGCGGCGAAAAGCCATTGGAACATGGGGGAACGCTTAGTCGCGTGTCCGCGCGGGCGCCAGCCGGCAACGCACGACCCCCGCGTCGGCCTGTGGCGAACGCGGGGGTCGGGACGGAACGATCGGGCTACTCAGCGCGACGCGAGGCGGACGATGCCGGGAGCGCCGGAGAGCGAGGCGAGCAGCTGCTCGCGCCTGGCGTCGAACGCGGCGCGCTCGGACCGCAGGATCGGATCGCCCGCGACCGAGGCAAGCGCGACGCGCGAGTCGCGCTGCACGCCGTTGATCAGCACCTCGAAGTGCAGATGCGGCCCGGTGCTGAGCCCCGTGGTACCGACGTAGGCCACCGTCTGGGCGATGTTCACGCGGACGCCGGCGCGGATACCCTTGGCGAATCCGCGCAGATGTCCGTAGCGCGT
>JBBQDE010000366.1:0-3432 GCA_038319425.1 Gemmatimonadales bacterium | reverse complement strand
CACGCGCGTCCCGTGACGAAGACCCACACGAAGACCGCGGAGAAGTCGACCGCGCGGAAGCCGCTCAAGCACAGCGCGAAGTAGTCGCGCGGGCTGGCATTCACGGCACCGCGTGGCCGGTGCTCGCCTCCCACACCCGGTACCACTCCTCGGCCGACAGCGCGAGGCCGAGCGCGAGCACGGCCTCGCGCAACGCCTCGATGCGGTGTGAGCCGGTAATGGGCACCGGTCGCGAGGGATGTCGCAGTAGCCACGCATAGGCGATGGTGGCAGGTGACACGTCGTGTGCCTCCCCCAGCCGACCAAGAGCGGCACGCACGCGGCGCGCGCGCTCGTCGTCGCTCGTGAACAGCCGGCCGCCGGCGAGCGGCGACCAGATCATGGGCCGGATCCCGAGATCGATGCACTGATCGAGCGTGCCGTCGCCCAGGGGAGCGAGATGCAGCGGCGAGAGCTCGATCTGGTTGGTGGCCAGCGGCACGCGGTGGTGCAGGAGCGCGAGCTGCGACGGCGTGTGGTTCGACACCCCGAAGTGCAGCACCTTGCCCGCCGCCCGCAGCTCCGCGAAGGTGGCGGCCAGCGCGTCCGGGTCCATCAGGAAATCCGGCCGATGGATGAGCAGCAGGTCCAGATGGTCGGTGCGAAGTGCGGTCAGTGATCGATGCACCGACGCCGTCACATGCGCCCGCGAGGTGTCGTACGACTGCAACGCGTGCGCCGGCCGCTGTTGCGACACGAGCTTGATGCCGCACTTGGAGACGATCTGCATCCGCGCCCGGAGTCCCGGCGCAACGCCCAGCGCTTCGCCGAACAGCGATTCGACCTGATAGTCGCCGTAGATGTCGGCGTGGTCGAAGCTCGTGATGCCGAGCGCGAGGCATTCCTCAATCCAGCGGACGCGCTGCTGCACGTCCATGCCCCATGCGGCCATCCGCCATACGCCGGCCACGATGGCGGACAGCGCGGGACCGTCGGTGCTGAGCCGCACTACAGGCACAGCCGGCGCGATGATCGTGGGCATGCTCGTCGATCTCCTGCGGTGACTGGGTGCGTGCGGCTCAGCCGGGGGTGACGTCCGTGAGCGTAGTCAATATGGTGCGGATCGATGCGACGGGCGGGGCGAACAGGGTGAACTGGTCCGGATCCGCGAACACGACGCCGAAATGCTCCGGAGAAAATGCGCACGCCAGCCGCTCGGCGTAGGTGGTGCGCAGCAGCCGCTCATAATACTGGATGTCGTAGTCTCGCTGGTCCGGCGCCGGCATCTCATCGTCGGTAGAAGCGACGAGGCCTCCCTCGCCGTTCTGCCGCCGATAGACGCGGATGCGATCGCCGACGTCCCACGCGGGCCGGCCGTTCGCCAGCATCGCCTCGTAGGGCAGCTCGCGCCGGCTGCTCCGCGATTCGAGATATTCCTCGGGCGACTTGGTGAGCCGGACGCGCGACGACACGTCGTGCGTCGGCAGGGCGCGAGCGCGCAGCGCGCCGATCGTCTTCAGGTAGGCGTCGCGTACACCCTCGGCGTCGCCGACGAGCAGCCGCCGCAGCGCCTGCCGGAGGAAATGGTCGCCGAACGGTTCCGACCGGCTGGACCGGAAGGCGACGCCGCGCAGCAGCAGCGTATCGTCATAGCCGAGCAGCACGTAGTTCTTCGGCTCGTGCGAGAGCATCGCGGCGTAGCGCCCGTCGAACTCGAGCTGCACGAGCGGCGGCAGCAGCGCGGCCACCTCCGCCACCACGCGCCGCTCGTCGGTCTCGGTCCATGAGGCGGGCACCGAGAAGTAGACGCCGTCCGTGTCGGCCTCCAGCAGCGTGACGCCGCGCGCCGCCAGCTCGCGGCACAGGAGGGCCAGCACCTCGCGTCCACGCCGCGTCACCTCGTTCGCGGCGTGCACGTCGGCGAAGCGCGTCAGGCCGCCGCCCGCCGCGAGATAACCATACGCGGAGTTGACGACGATCTTGAGCGCCGCCGACATGGCCTCGTGGGAATGCCGCTCGGCCGAGCCGGCGGGAAAGTCGCGTGCACGCGCCTTGGCATCGAGACGCCGCTCGACGAGGCCGTCCACCAGCGCGAGCAGGGCGCCGAGCCGGTCGCGCGCGGGGCCGATGCGATAGGCGCGCATGAGCGAGGGATACAGGCTCGCGACGTCGGCCTTCACGACGCGATGCGCTGCACCAGTGGCGAAGAGATGCAGCGCCGCACCGCTGTGCGGCGTGCCGTCGCCCTCCTCGTGCGCGGGGAGCGCCTGGCCGGCGCGGAAGTAGGCGCGGACGAGCAGCGGATCGATCACCCCGGTGGCGGCGCCGGCATCGGCCAGGCGCTCGTAGCGGCGCGGCGCCATCTGCGCGAGCGCGTACGCCGGCCCGCCCAGCATCCGCGAGAGCGCGGCGACTTCCTCCACGTCGTCGGTCGCGTAGCGACGAACGCGCTCGGGATCGGTGCGGTACGTGGCGTAGATCAGGTCGCCGCGGATGTACTCGCGGTCAGGTGCGGCGATGCCGAGATGCTTCGCGACCACCTTGAGCCCGTGGCCTGGCAGGTCACGCGCGCCCATGTCGTGGCGTCGCACCGCATCCATCGTGTCGATCAGCTCCCGTCCGGGCGCCACGAACCGCACGCGGCGCCGATCGTCGGGGTCGGCCGACGGCGCGCCACGCCGCGCGGCCCGCTGTCGCAGTCCCGGGCCGCCCACGCGGCCAAGGGAAAGCGGCACGCCCAGCAGGCGCGCGCGGCGGTCGAGGAAGGGAAGGTCGAAGCCGTGCAGGTTGTGGTTCTCGATCACGTCGGGATCGGCGACGCGTACGCGCTCCATGAGCTGCCGGATGAGATCCGCCTCTGCCGCGCCCCCCTCGCCCATGGCCTCGAGCACTTCGGTGGCGCCGCCGTGATAGCGGATGGAGATCATGAAGATGCGATCGCGGCGCGCATCGAGGCCGGTGGTCTCGAGATCGAACTGGAGGCGATGCAGCAGGTCGAAGGGGAGATCGCGGAAGTAGGTGCGGCCGGTGGCGACGAGGTACTGCTCCTCGGGCGGGAGGGAGAGCACGTCGTCGTCCTTGAGATCCGAGAGATGGCCGATGCGCCTGCCGAGCCGCTCGGACGCGCCGCGCAGCAGGGCCGACGTCAGCACGCGCCCGTCGTCGGCGCTCACGAGATGACGAAGCGCGCCCGGCCCCTCGAGCTCCCGGTGGCGAATGCTGGCGCGCGTGTCGCCCTCGCTGCCGAGTGCGGAGCCAAGATGGAGAAGATCGTCGAGGCGGTCGAGGAGGAGCCAGGGGCGGAAGCGCGCTTCCTCGCGCACGAGGGTGCCCGTGTCGCCGACGCGGCGCCACACGCTCGCGCGGCCATCGGGGCCGGCGTGTACGGACACGATGCCGGGCGTCGGATCCCACCCCCACAGCCATTCGGCCTCGCGCGTGCTCACCTGACTG
>JBBQDE010000365.1:0-3438 GCA_038319425.1 Gemmatimonadales bacterium | reverse complement strand
GACAGCTCCGCCACGCCCTCGAGCCGCTCGGCGCGGAGGCGCCGTGTCTCGATGCGCTTCTGGTCGGCGCTGGCCTGAAAGATCGCCGTGGCCGTGTGGTCCGTGTTGCGGCCGTCGCCGTCGGTGTAGGTCGTCGTCACGCCGATGGGAAACCGGCGGCCGATCGCGGACACCGCGCCCTCGGCGCGGGTCGTGCGCACGCGCTCGCGCATGGAGCGCTCGACCGCCTCGACCAGCTCAGGGGCGATGCGACGGATGGCCTCGAGCACCGGCCGGCCGTTGAAGGGCGCGAGGTCGAGGCCGAGCAGCTGCTCGGCCATCGGGTTGGCGTAGAGCAGTCGCCCGTCCGCGTCCACCGTGATGATGCCGCTGCGAATGTTGAACAGGATGTCGGCTGCCTGCAGGCGCACATGGGCGAGCATCGCCTCGGTGCCCTTCCCCGCTTCCTTCAGCTTGGCGCTCAGCCAGGCGCTGCCGAGGGCCACCGTGGCGAACACCGCGAGCTGGAGCCAGACGGCCGCCGTGAACGGAGAGTCCACACTCCAGAAGGCATCCGCGACGTAGAGCACATTGCCGAGCGCCGCGACGAGCAATCCGCCGCCGACCGGCAGCAGCAGCGACGAGGTGGCGATGACGAGGATGTACAGGGCGGCGAACTGCGAGCCGCTTGAGCCGGTGACGTGGACGACCGCCGTGACCAGGAACAGGTCAAACACCGACTGGAGATAGAAGAAGGTCGGGGCGAGGTGCCGGTTGTAGAATTCGGAGTAGACCACCGACACGGCGGTGACGCCGAGCGCCCCCGCGAAGGTCAGCGACGCAATGAGAAGCTTGCCCGTGTCGGTGAGCGCGTCCTGCCACACGAGCACGGCCGCCAGGAAGATGGCGGTCGCGATCGAGAGCCGTCCCACGTAGATCCAGCGCATGAGCGGCGCGGGGTCTACATGGAAGGGGCGGTCGTCGGGGGCGGAACGATCGAAGAGTCGCAACTGAACTGGGAATCGCAAAGTGCCAGAACGATGCATGCGCATCGTCTCTGCATTCTGCCATAGTCATTGGCAAAGACGACTGGTATGGAGCGGGGTTACGCATGAAGGATGGAAGCCTGCGGCTGTCGGAGACCCTCGCGATCCCGCGGACAGAGCTCGTCTACCGGGCCAGCCGGGCGGGAGGTGCGGGCGGCCAGCACGTGAATACCTCGTCCACCCGGATCGAGCTGCTCTGGAACGTGGTCACCACCCAGTTGCTCGACGACACGCAGCGGGCACGGGTTCGCGCCGAGCTTGCGTCACGGCTGGATGGGGAGGGGTGGGTCCGCATCGTGTCCAGCGCCCGGCGCAGTCAGGGACAGAACCGCGAGGCGGCGGAACAGCGACTCGTCGCGCTCATCCGCGGCGCGCTCGTGGTGCCCAAGCGGCGCAAGCCCACCAAGCCGTCTCGGGGGCAGAAGGAGGCGCGCCTCTCCGAGAAGAAAAAGCGCGGAGACACCAAGCGACAGCGACGTCCCGATTCGTTCGACTGAACCGCTCAGCCGTCGCTCTGATCTGCCGAGCGCTCGGCCTTGATGCGCGCGATCGCCGTCCGCGCCCCGGCGGCGACGTCGGTTCCGGGGTGGCGCTCGATGAGGCAGCGTAGCTCGACCAGGGCGCGCCGGGCTCAGCGAGAGGCCCTTCATAGAGATCCACCAGTCGCGACGCCGCGTACAGCGCGTCTCGCGACGAGACGCCCGGCAGGTCACGCACCTCGCGGACGAGTGCTGCGGCGCGCCGCGCATCCTTTCCCCGGCGGGCATAGAGCTCGGCCGCCTTCAGGCGCGGCGCGGTCACCCCCGGACGCTCCGCGATCACCGCTTCGAGCGACTCGAACGCGCCTGCCACGTCACCTCGCGCCGCCAGGGCGTCCTGATACGAGAAGCCCTCCTCGTAGGGCGTGCTGGCGCCACTGGGCAGGGTCACCGCGCGGGCGACCGCTCCGGCGGCGTCGGAAATCCCGAGGGTGAGCCTGAAGGTGAAGACGGCACAGAGCGACGACGCGCCGAGCGTGAAGAGGCCCGCCATCCATCCGCCAAGACCGAGCTTTCGCGTGCCCAGCAGGTTGAAGACTCCCAGGGCGACGGCGAACACCATCCCCGATGCGACAGCCGCGCGCAGCCGAAATCCGTCATCGGGGCCCTCCTGGTCGAACCGGGTCGTCCGGTACCCGCCCGGTTGTCGGTCGGGCGGCACCGAGGGAGAAGGCGTCCGCATCGCCCCACGATAGATGGAGTCGCACCCATCCGACAGCCCAACGCCGCTTGTGTCCGGATGTGCGCACCCTGAGGTTAAGCTGACGGGCCCGTGCACACGGTTTCACCGCCGCGAGCGGCGTCGCCCCTGCACAAACGCCGCGCGCGACGCGGCGGTACGGCATTGGTCGGGGCACCAACTTTGCCCCGGTTCGGAATCGGCGCCGCGCTGCGGCGTCGTGGCTCACGACCCTCAGTTGCGGTTCGACCGCGGACCTACGCGATGACCCGATCCTCCTTGCGCTCGGCAGCGCCTCTCGTGCTGCTCGGCGCGCTCCTGTGCGGTGCGGCCCAGACAGCGACCGCGCAGTATTTCGGCCGGAACAAGGTGCAGTACGAGAAGTTCGATTTCCGCATCCTGCGCACGCCGCACTTCGACGAATACTTCTACCCGGCCGAGTCCCTCGTCGTCCACGACGCCGGCCGCATGGCCGAGCGCTGGTACGCACGGCATTCGGACAGCTTCCGGCACACCTTCGACCGCAAGTCGATCGTGTTCTACGCCGACCAGCCCGACTTCCAGCAGACAAACGTCGTCGGCGACGAGCTCACGGAAGGCACGGGCGGCGTCACGGAAGGGCTGCGGACCCGCGTCGTCATGCCGTTCACCGGCATCTATGCGGACAACGATCACGTGCTCGGACACGAGCTCGTGCACGTGTTCCAGTACAGTGTGGCCGAGTCCGGACCGGGCGGCCTCGCGCGCCTCAACTCACTCCCCCTGTGGCTCATCGAGGGAATGGCCGAGTACTTCTCGCTCGGCCGCGACAACGCGCTGACCGCCATGTGGCTGCGCGATGCCGCTGAGCGCGATCGCCTGCCGACGATCAAGCAGCTTACCAACGACTCGCGCTTCTTCCCGTATCGGTACGGGCAGGCGCTGTGGGCGTACGTGGGTGGACGCTGGGGCGACCGCGCGGTGGTGGACGTGTACCGGACTTCGCTCCGCATCGGCTTCGAGGAGGGCATCCGGCGCGTACTCGGCGTCTCGACCGACTCGTTGTCCAAGGACTGGATCGCCGCCACGCGGCGTGCCTACCTCCCCGTGCTGGAAGGACGCACGCGACCAAGCGCAGCCGGCGATCCGGTGGTGCAGTCGGCCCGGAAGTCGGGGGACATGAACCTCGCCCCCACCGTCAGCCCCGACGGCAAGC
>JBBQDE010000364.1:0-3442 GCA_038319425.1 Gemmatimonadales bacterium | reverse complement strand
GGGCCTGCCAGCGAGCCTCGGTGTGATGGACTTCGCCTTCATGGGCGGCTCGATGGGATCGGTGGTCGGCGAGAAGATCGCGCGACTGGGCCAGCGGTCGCTCGAGCGGAAGCATCCGCTCATCGTCATCTGCGCGTCGGGTGGCGCACGCATGCAGGAAGGCGTGCTCTCGCTCATGCAGATGGCCAAGGTGAGCGCCGTCCTCGCCCAGCTTGCGGAGCGCCGGCTGCCCTACATCGCCATCCTCACCAATCCCACCACGGGCGGCGTGAGCGCCAGCTACGCCATGCTGGGTGATGCGATCCTCGCCGAACCGGGCGCGGTGATCGGCTTCGCCGGTCCGCGGGTCATCAAGCAGACGCTCGGCCAGGATCTTCCCGAGGGGTTCCAGACGGCCGAGTTCCTCCTCGATCACGGTATGGTCGACCAGGTCGTGCATCGGCGCGAGCTCAAGCACACCGTCGGTCAGCTCCTGCGCCACATGAGCGGCCGGCCGGCCGCGTCGGGGTGGACGTCGCCCTGACGAGATATCCGTCCGCGCTCGACTACCTGTTCGCGCGCACGACAGGCACGTACAAGTTCGGCCTCGAGCGCACTCGCGCCTTGCTCGCCGAGCTGGGCGATCCGCACCTCGCCTTCCCGGTCATCCACATCGCCGGGACCAACGGCAAGGGCAGCTCGGTCGCGACGGCTGAAGCGCTCCTTCGCGGCCGCGGCCTCCGCGTGGCGCGATACACCTCTCCGCATCTAGTGGATTTCCGCGAGCGCATCGTAGTGAACGGCGAGCCGATCTCCGCCGACGAGGTCGTCGCCTTCATCGACGGATGGACGTCGGCGGTGGAGCGGCTCGGCGCGTCGTTCTTCGAGGCGACGACCGCGCTCGCCTTCAGCCATTTCGCTCGAGCGCGCATCGACGTGGCGCTGGTGGAGACGGGCCTGGGCGGCCGTCTCGATTCCACAAACGTCGCGCAGCCGATCGTCGCCGGCGTGACGTCCATCGGGCTCGATCACACCGAGTACCTCGGACATACGCTGGAGGCGATTGCTGGTGAGAAGGCCGGCATCTTCAAGGCGGGCATACCGGCCGTCGTGGGCGAAGGCGATCCCGAAGTGCGCGCGTGGCTGGCGCGCGATGCGAAGGCTGCCGGCGCGAGGCCGATCCGCATCGTCGTCGAGGAGACCGAGGCGACGCAGTTCGCGCTGAACGCGCGCGGCACGGAGTTCCGGCTGCGCGCCCTCGGCGACGAGCGCGTCGTCGGCACGCCGCTCGTGGGCCGGCACCAGGCCGACAATTTTGCCTTCGCACTGACGCTCCTGGACGCCGCAGGCGGACGTTTCCGCGTGCCGCTCGCCGAGGCGGTGGAGTTTGTTCGTGCGGTGCGCCTGCCAGGGCGCTTCCAGCGGGTGGGGCAGTGGATCTTCGACGTCGCCCACAACGCCGAGGGTGCGCGGACGGTCGCCGCGAGCCTCGACGCGGTGGACCACGAGACGCCCGTGATAGCCGTGCTCTGCGTGCTGGCCGACAAGGACTGGCGCGCCATGCTGGACGCTCTCGCGCCGCTCGTCGCCCGCTTCATCCTCACCAACGCTCCCACTGCGCCCGCGAGCCGATCCTGGTCGCTCGACGAGGTGGCGGCGTATGCGGCGTCACGCGGATACCCGGCGGTGGCCGAACCCGACTTCGACGCGGCGCTTCGCCTCGGCGAGTCGGAGGGCGCCACGACGCTCGTTACCGGGTCGTTCCACACCGTCGGCGACGCGATGGCGCGGTTGCAGGTGTCTCCGTTCACGGGCTAAGTTTCGTGATGTTCAAAGGCGCCCTCCCCGGATTTCGTGATTTCTATCCCCAGGAGCTCGCCGAGCGCGCGTACATCATGAACACGTGGCGTGAAGTCGCGCGCCGCTATGCCTTTGTCGAGTACGACGGGCCCCCGTTGGAGCCATTGGAGCTCTACACCAGAAAAAGCGGCGACGAGATTGTCGGCCAGCTCTACAACTTCGTGGACAAGGGGGAGCGCGAGGTCGCGCTTCGGCCCGAGATGACCCCCACGGTGGCGCGCATGGTGGCGGCGCGCGCGAATGCGCTGCGCAAGCCGGTGCGCTGGTTCAGCATGCCGCAGCTCTTCCGCTACGAGCGCCAGCAGAAGGGGCGGCTGCGCGAGCACTACCAGCTGAACGTGGACCTGTTCGGCACGAGTGATCTGGCGGCCGATGCGGAGCTGCTGGCGTGCGCGATCGACATGCTGCGTGAGTTCGGTCTCGAGAAGGAGCACTTCGTCGCTCGCGTATCCGATCGCCGATTGCTCAATGCGTTGCTCCTGCACATCGGCGTCGACGAGGCGGCGCTTCCGGCGGTGTATGCCGTCATCGACAAGATCGATCGGCAGACGGCCGGGGAATCGATGGACAGATTGCATAAGGCGATCGGCGATCCCGACATCCAGGATCGCGTGTGGAAGGTGGTCACCGAAATGTCGCTGCCGCAGCTGCGGACGGCATTCGGATCGGCCGCCACGGTCGGGCCGTTGCTCGACGAGATGACGGCCTACTTTACCTACCTCGACGCGCTTGGCGTCGGGGAATTCGCGCGGCTCGATCTCAAGATCGTGCGCGGCCTCGCCTACTACACCGGCATCGTGTTCGAGCTGTTCGACACCTCCGGCGAGTTCCGCGCGATCGCCGGCGGCGGCCGGTACGACAACCTGCTCGCCTCTCTCGGCGGCGCCGACATGCCGGCGCTCGGCTTCGGGATGGGCGACGTGGTGCTGGGCGAGCTGCTCCGGGCGAAGGGGTTGATGACGCCAGCGGAGCAGGGGCCCGACGTGTGGCTCGCCGCCGACGAGGCGAGCCCGATGGACGCCGTGATGCGCGAGGCGGCGCGCCGCCGACGGGCCGGCCAGTCGGTCGAGTACGCGCTGCGCCCGCAGTCGCTGTCGAAGCAGAAGAAGGCCGCGCAGGCGAGCGGCGCCAGGGAATTCGTGACTCTCTCGAACGACGACGGACGGAATGGCTGACGACCGGAAGCTCACCACGCGCGCGGCGGATTTCAGCGCGTGGTACAACGAAGTGGTGCTGCGCAGCGAGCTGGCGGACTATTCCCCCGTGAAGGGGTGCATGGTCATCCGCCCGAATGGCTACGGCATCTGGGAGCGGATGCAACGGCAGCTGGACGACATGTTCAAGGCGACCGGCCATCAGAACGCGTATTTCCCGCTCCTCATTCCGGAGTCGTTTCTCCACAAGGAGGCGCAGCACGTCGAGGGCTTCGCGCCCGAGGCGGCGGTCGTCACGCATGGCGGGGGCAAGAAGCTCGAGGAGCCGCTCATCATCCGCCCCACGTCCGAGACGATCATCTACACGATGTTCGCGAAGTGGGTGCAGAGCTACCGCGACCTCCCCATCCTGATGAACCAGTGGGCGAACGTGGTGCGGTGGGAGATGC
>JBBQDE010000363.1:0-3464 GCA_038319425.1 Gemmatimonadales bacterium | reverse complement strand
CCGTCGCGGAGCAGGAGGTCCGCCGCAACGCCGAGGAGCACGGCCTGCAGGAGAACGGCGCGGGCCATCGCCGCGATGCCTTGTCTTCGCACGTCGTGATCGGGGAAGGCACTGGCCTGAGGAGTCGTGTTCGGCATGGTGACGACGGGGACGTTTGGCATCGAAAGAACTTTATGCTATAAAGTAACCTCGCGCAAGACTGGATGTGGTCGTCCGTACCGGGCGGCGCACGGTGCAGGGAAGTCGCACTGGCGATTAGCTTCAGTGGATGTCTTCCCCCCGCGGTTCTCGTCCACGTAGCACCAGGTGAAAGTCGGCTTCATCACGCTGGGCTGCGACAAGAACACCGTCGACAGCGAGCGCTATCTCGCCCAGCTCGCCGATCGCGGCGCCGAGTTTACGGACGATCTCGCCGACGCCGAGGTGATCGTCATCAACACGTGCGGCTTCATCGATGCGGCCAAGAAGGAGTCGCTCGATGCGATCGTCGAAGCCGGCCGCATGAAGGACGAGGGCCGCTGTCAGGCCGTCGTCGCGGTCGGCTGCATGGTGCAGCGTCACAAGGGTGAGCTCGAGGAAGCCCTGCCCGAGGTCGACCTCTTCCTCGGCTCGTCCGAGATGGACCGTCTCCTCCCTGAGCTGCAGGCGCGCGGCCTGATCGGCGATCAGCCGGTGCCGCATCCCGGCGTGCGACTCTTCACCGGCGAAGTGCCCCACATTCGCTACCTCAAGGTGAGCGAGGGGTGCGATCATGGCTGCGCCTTCTGCGCCATCCCGCTCATGCGCGGCAGGCATCGGTCGTTCGCGTTGGACGAGGTGATTCGCGACGCGCAGCTCCTGGAGGCGCAGGGCGCGCGCGAGGTGAACCTCGTGGCGCAGGACCTCGCGCACTACGGGCGCGACCGTCGCGACGGCTTCACGCTGCCCGAGCTGCTCGAGGCGCTGGTAAAGGAGACGGATATTCCGTGGCTGCGGATGCTCTATCTCTACAGCTCCGGCATCACGCCGCGGCTGCTCGAGGTGATGGCGCGCGAGCCACGCATCCTGCCGTATCTCGACATGCCGATGCAGCACGCGTCCGACAGTGTGCTGGCGCGGATGCGGCGCCCCGAGCGCCAGCGCACCATCCGCGACCGGGTGCAGAAGGTCCGCGACGTGGTGCCCGACCTCGCCATCCGCACGACGTGCATCGTCGGCTTTCCCGGCGAGACGGACGACGACTTCGCGCAGCTCATGGCTTTCCTCGAGGAGATCCAGTTCGAGCGCGTGGGTGCGTTCACGTATTCGCCGCAGGAAGGCACGCGCGCGGCCGAGATGGTGGACGACATCCCCGAGTCCCTCAAGCGGGAGCGCCTCGAGCGGTTGATGGAGCTGCAGCGGCAGGTGACGTCCGAGCGGTACGAGCGGTTTCTCGGCCGAACGGTTCGCACGATGATCGACCGCATCGAGGATGGCGAGGTGCAGGGCCGCACGGTCTGGCAGGCGGACGACGTGGATGGCATTGCGTACGTTCACGGCGCGGACGCGCTCGCGCCGGGCACGATCGTGGACGCCGTGATCGAAGGGATCGAGGACGACGTCGATTTCCGTGCGACGTTGCTGCGCGTGATCGACTCCACCGAGCGGCGAGCGGTGCCGCGCGCGCGCAACCTGCCGGTCATGGGCACCACGATCGGGAGCTTCGGGCGGTGAGCGGCGGAGCGATCAGACTCCGCGTTGCATCGCTCCGTGCGCCCGGATGACTCGCATCACCGCCCGATCGCATGAGCTCATGGCTCGTGCGCGCGAGCTGTTTCCCGGCGGCGTCAATTCGCCGGTGCGTGCATTCGGCGGAGTGGGTGGCGAACCGTTCGTCGTTGCTCGCGGCGCGGGTGCGCGTATCTGGGACGCCGACGACAACGAGTACCTCGACTACGTCCTGTCCTGGGGTCCGCTCGTGCTCGGCCACGCCGCGCCCGTGGTGCTGGAAGCGCTGCGCGAGACGATGGCGCGCGGGACGAGCTTCGGCATCCCGACGGGGCTCGAGATCACCCTCGCCGAGCTGGTGCAGGAGCGGATGCCGCATGTGGAGATGATGCGCTTCGTCTCCAGCGGAACCGAGGCGACGATGAGCGCGCTGCGCGTGGCGCGGGCCGTCACGGGGCGTGACCTGCTCCTCAAGTTCGATGGTTGCTATCACGGCCATGCGGACAGCTTCCTCGTGCGCGCCGGCTCCGGCGTTGCGACGCTCGGCCTGCCGAACTCACCGGGCGTGCCGGCCGCGCTCGCGGCGCTCACGGTAACGGCCGCGTTCAACGACGTGAGCGGTGTCGACGCGCTCCTGCGCGCGCACTCGGGACAGGTCGCGGCGATCATCGTGGAGCCGATCGTCGGCAACGCGGGATTCATCGCCCCCGACCCGAAGTTCCTTCCTGAGCTGCGCCGTCTCGCGACCGAGCACGGCGCGCTGCTGATCTTCGACGAGGTGATGACGGGCTTCCGCGTCGCACCCGGCGGGGCAGCCGCGCGCTATGACATCACGCCGGATCTCGTCACGCTGGGGAAGGTGATCGGAGGCGGCCTTCCCGTGGCGGCCTACGGTGGGCGCCGCGACCTCATGGAGCGCGTCGCGCCGAGCGGCCCGGTCTACCAAGCGGGCACGCTCTCGGGAAATCCGCTCGCGATGGCAGCGGGGATCGCGACGCTGCGGGCGCTCACGCCCGCGCTGCACGACGACATCGCGCGCCGCACCCGCGCCCTCGTCGAGGGACTGCGAGGGATCGCGGCGCGGCGCGGCCTGCCGTTCACGGCCGACTCCGCGGGCTCGATGTTCGGCTTCTTCTTCCGCGCCGAACCGGTGCGATCGTTCAGCGACGCCCGCACGGCCGACGCGGAGCTGTTCCGCCGCTTCTTTCACGCCGCGCTCGCCCGCGGTGTCTACCTCGCGCCGTCGGCGTTCGAGGCGGGCTTCGTCTCGGCCGCGCACGGCGACGCCGAGATCGCGCTTACCCTGGAGCGGCTCGATGCCGCGATGGCCGAGGCGCGCCATTAACGCTCGCGCGCTCTGGCTGATGACGCTCGCCGCCGTCGCCTGTTCGGGCGCGGTGGCGCGTCGCCCGGTTCGCACCCCCGCCACCTTCAGCGGCGACGTCGCGCCCGCGACGCGTGCGAAGGGCGAGCGTGGTGCGTCAGCCCGCATCGTGCGCATCGCGCTGGCGCGCGGTGCCGCCGATGCGCGCCTGGCCGGAGACGGCGAGTGGGGATTGTACGCCGGTGACGGCGCCGTGCTGGCGGGCGCGGTGCGCGCCGGTGAGACGTGGACGCTGGCAGCTGACGGCCGCGGCCTCGTCGCGCGAGACGGGAAAGGCATCGTGCTGCCCATCCGCGCTGGTTCCGTCGTCGCTCGCTCGCGCGACGGCGGCGTGTTGTCGTTCGCCGGCCGACGCTGGCGCGGCGAGCTGTGGATCGCGGCAGACGAGGAAGGG
>JBBQDE010000362.1:0-3476 GCA_038319425.1 Gemmatimonadales bacterium | reverse complement strand
AGCTACTCGAGCGGATCCCGACCGAAGAGATCGAAGAGAGCGTTCGCGAAACGGTCAGCGAAGCGCGGGACCGCATCGATGGGTTCGTCCGCTCCGAGCTCACCGACCTTCGGCGCGCCCTTCGCCGACAGCGCAAGCGCCTCGGCGTCTAGCGCCATGCATCCGGCACTGGCGCGGATCGGCGGATCGATCGCCGCCGCGCTCGTGCTGCTCGTGCTGGTGCCCGCGACCGCGCACGCATGGACGCCCGGCACGCACGTCTTCCTCGGCGAAGCGGTGCTCCGCTCGCTCGGCCAGCTGCCCGCCTCGGTGGCCGACCTGTTGCGCGCGTTTCCGTACGACTTCCTGTATGGCTCAATCGCGGCCGACACGAGCATGGCGAAGAAGTACGTGCCGACGGGACGGCACTGCCACTCGTGGACGGTGGGGCTGGAGATTCACGATGCCGCGCCGGACGAGCCGATGCGCGCCTTTGCGCTCGGCTACCTCGCGCATCTCGCCGCGGACGCGATCGCGCACAACCATTTCGTGCCGAAGCAGCTCGCCGTCACCGCGAGCACGGCATCGCTGGGCCACAGCTACTGGGAGAGCCGGTTCGAGACGCATCTCGGACCGTCCTGCGCCCGCCAGGCGCGAGATCTGATCCTCCTCGATCACTCGCGGGCGGACGGCCTGCTCGACCGCATCCTGAGCCCGACGATCTTCAGCACGCAGACAAACCGGCGCATCTTCCGCGGCATGGTGCACGCCGCCGACAGCGAGAGCTGGCAGCGCATCTTCGGTCTCATGACGGAGAACAGCCGGTGGGACCTCGCCGAGGACGAAGTCGCCCGCTACGTGGAGTGCTCCTACGACTCCATTGTGGATTTCCTCGTCCACTTCGACAAGTCGTCGCCGTACCGGCTCGACCCGTCGGGTGACGATGCACTCCGCCGCGCCAAGCAGGTGCGGCGCGACGCGCTGCGATCCGGCGGTCCGGAGCGCGTGAATGAAGAGGCCGAACGCCAGTTCGGGCTGCCGGCGGCGGCGCTGGGATACGCTCGCGCCCGCGCCGAGCCGCTCTACGAACCGAGCCGCGACGCGAGCAACTGATTGAGCTTGCGCGGGTCCGCGCGCCCCTTCGACTTCTTCATCACCGCGCCGATCAGCACACCTTGCAGCTTCTTCTCGCCGGCGCGAAACCGCTCGGCCTCTTTCGGCATCTCGGTCACCACCTCGTCGAGCCACGCGGCGAGCTGCGCGTCGTCGTCGACTTTCACCAGCCCCTCGCGCTCGGCGATCTGCGCCGCGGGATCACCCGTGGCCACCATTCCGACGAACACCTGCTTGGCGGCCGTGTGGCTCACCAAGCCGTCCCGCACCAGGTCGAGCAGTCCCGCGAGGTCCTGCGGCCGCACCCGGAATGACGCGATGTCGCCGCCACCGGTCTTGAGCTGCGCGAGCACCTCCCCCATCACCCAGTTCGCGGCCGCCTTGGAATCGCCATGCGCGCTCGCCACCGCCTCGTAGAAATCGGAGAGGCGTGGGTTGGCGGTGAGCAGATCCACGTCGTACTCGCCGAGCTTGTACGCCGTCGTGAAGCGCGCGCGGCGCGCCGCCGGCAGCTCGGGAAGGTCGTGCTTCATACGGTTGATCCAGTCGAGCGCCAGCACGAGCGGCGGAAGGTCGGGCTCGGGGAAGTAGCGATAGTCGTGACTCCCTTCCTTGGTGCGGCTTGGTCGCACCTCTCCCGTGCCGGCGTCCCACAGCATCGTCTGCTGCAGCACGGTGCCACCGCCGGCCAGCACACCGACCTGGCGCACGAACTCGACCTCCAAGGCGCGTTCGACACCAGAGAAGGAATTCATGTTCTTCACTTCCGTCTTGGTGCCGAGCACGGTCTCACCGCGACGACGCGCAGACACGTTCGCGTCGACGCGCAGACTGCCTTCCTCCATGCTCACGTCGCTGACGTCGAGATATTCGAGGATCTGCTTGAGCACGCGCAGGTACGCGCCGGCTTCTTCCGCCGAGCGCATGTCGGGCTCGCTGACGATCTCGATGAGCGGGACGCCGGCCCGATTGAGATCGATGGCGGTGACGCCGGGAAAGCGATCGTGCACCGATTTCCCCGCATCCTCTTCCATGTGTACGCGGGTCACGCCGACGCGAATGGGGGCGCCGCCGGCGCGATGCCCGATCTCGATGAAGCCGCCGATGGCGAGCGGCCGATCGAACTGCGAGATCTGGTATCCCTTGGGCAGATCGGGATAGAAATAGTTCTTTCGCGCGAACACCGACACGGGCTGCACGTCGCAGTTGAGTGCGAGCGCGGCGCGCGTCGCCAGTTCGACGGCGCGCCCATTGAGCACGGGCAGCGCGCCGGGCAGCGCGAGGCACACCGGGCAGGTGTTGACGTTCGGCAGCGCCCCGTACGCGGTGGAGCAGTCGCAGAACGCCTTGCTGCGCGTCTTGAGCTGCACGTGCACCTCGAGCCCGACGACCATCTCCCAGTCGCCCTGGAGCGATGCCACGCTCGCGGCGCTCACGAGGACGCTCCCACGCCGAGCGCGCCCTCGAGCGCATAGGCCACGGTGAACATCTTCTCCTCGGCGAAGTGGGCGGCCACGAGCTGCCCGCCGACAGGGAGTCCGTCCACGCGTCCGATCGGCTGCGACATCGCGGGGACACCGGCGAGATTCGCCGTCGCCGTGAAGATGTCGCTCATGTACATCTCGTACGGATCGGAGATCGCGCCGATTTGAAACGCGGGCGTCGGCGTCGTCGGCGTGAAGAGGACGTCCACGCCGGACGCGAACACCCGGCTGAAGTCGTCGGCGATCAGCGTCCGCACCTGCTGTGCCTTGCGATAGTAGGCGTCGTAGTAGCCGGCACTGAGGACGTAGGTGCCGAGCATGATGCGCCGCGTCACCTCGGGCCCGAAGCCCGTGGAGCGCGTCGCCTCATACATCCCCGTCAGCCCATCGTCCGTGATGCGCAGGCCGTAGCGCACACCATCGAACCGCGCGAGGTTCGACGACGCTTCAGCCGGCGCGACGATGTAGTAGACCGGGATCGCGAGGTCGGTGTGCGGCAGCGACACGTCGCGGATCTCGGCACCGAGCGCGCGCAGGTGCTCCAGGGCCGCTTCGCAGCGCGCGCGCACGCGCGGATCGAGCGAGGCCGGGAAGTACTCCTTCGGCCGGCCGACCACCATCCCCTTCACCGGCTTCGCGTGCGCGAGGTGATAGTCGGGGACCGCGAGCTCGGCAGAGGTCGAGTCGCGGACATCGTGGCCGGCGATCGCGCTCAGCCCGCGCGCGGCGTCGTCCACCGTGGCGCCGAACACACCCACCTGATCGAGCGACGACGCGAAAGCCACCAGCCCGAACCGACTCACGCGTCCATACGTCGGCTTCACGCCGACGATGCCACAGAACGCGGCGGGCTGCCGCACCGAGCCGCCCGTCTCCGAGCCGAGCGCGATGGACACGATG
>JBBQDE010000361.1:0-3483 GCA_038319425.1 Gemmatimonadales bacterium | reverse complement strand
CCGACTGCTCAATGCGTTGCTCCTGCACATTGATGTCGACGAGGCGGCGCTTCCGGCAGTCTACGCCGTCATCGACAAGATCGATCGGCAGACGGCCGGGGAATCGATGGACAGGTTGCTCAAGGCGGTCGGCGATTCCGCGATCGTGAATCTCGTGTGGAAGGTGGTCACGGAAATGTCGCTGCCGCAGCTGCGGACGGCATTTGGATCGGCCGCCACGGTCGGGCCGTTGCTCGACGAGATGACGGCCTACTTTGCCTACCTCGACGCGCTCGGCGTCGGGGAATTCTCGCGGCTCGATCTCAAGATCGTGCGCGGCCTCGCCTACTACACCGGCATCGTGTTCGAGCTGTTCGACACCTCCGGCGAGTTCCGCGCGATCGCGGGCGGCGGCCGGTACGACAACCTGCTTGCCTCCCTCGGCGGCGCCGACTTGCCGGCGCTCGGCTTCGGCATGGGCGACGTGGTGCTGGGCGAGCTGCTCCGAGCGAAGGGATTGATGACGCCAGCGGAGCAGGGGCCCGACGTGTGGCTCGCCGCCGACGAGGCGAGCCCGATGGACGCCGTGATGCGCGAGGCGGCCCGCCGAAGAGCGGCCGGTCAGTCCGTGGAGTACGCGCTGCGCCCGCAGTCGCTGTCGAAGCAGAAGAAGGCCGCACAGGCGAGCGGCGCCAGGGAATTCGTGACTCTCTCGAACGACGACGGACGGAATGGCTGACGACCGGAAGCTCACCACGCGCGCGAAGGATTTCAGCGCGTGGTACAACGAAGTGGTGCTCCGCAGCGAGCTGGCGGACTATTCCCCCGTGAAGGGGTGCATGGTCATCCGCCCGAATGGCTACGGCATCTGGGAGCGGATGCAGCGGCAGCTGGACGACATGTTCAAGGCGACCGGTCACCAGAACGCCTATTTCCCGCTCCTGATCCCGGAGTCGTTTCTCCACAAGGAGGCGCAGCACGTCGAGGGCTTCGCGCCCGAGGCAGCGGTCGTCACGCATGGCGGTGGCAAGAAGCTCGAGGAGCCGCTCCTCATCCGCCCCACGTCCGAGACGATCATCTACACGATGTTCGCGAAGTGGGTGCAGAGCTACCGCGACCTCCCCATCCTGATGAACCAGTGGGCGAACGTGGTGCGGTGGGAGATGCGGACGCGGCTTTTCCTGCGCACGACGGAATTCCTCTGGCAGGAGGGGCACACCGCGCACGTGTCGCACGACGAGGCCGAGGTGGAGGCGCGCAAGATGCTCGGCGTCTATCGCGATTTCATGGAGGGCTGGATCGCGATGCCGGTGGTCACGGGACTGAAGACGGACTCCGAGCGTTTTGCCGGCGCGCTCCGCACCTACTCGTGCGAAGCGATGATGCAGGACAACAAGGCGCTCCAGGCGGGCACGTCCCACAACCTCGGCCAGAACTTCTCCAAGGCATTCGACCTCAAGTTCCAGTCGGAGAGTGGCACCACCGAGTATGCGTGGAACACGAGCTGGGGCGTCTCCACGCGCATGGTGGGCGGCCTGGTCATGACCCATGGCGACGATACCGGTCTGCGCGTGCCGCCGCTTCTCGCCCCAATCGAGCTGGTGATCGTCCCGATCTACCGCACCGACGACGAGCGAGCCCTCGTGTTGGAGGCGGCGGAGCGGATCCGGACGTCGCTCGGCGACTGGGACCGGCGCGAGCCGGCGCGCCTGCGCATCCATGTCGACGCGCGCGACGGCATGAAGCCCGGGGCGAAGTACTACGAGTGGGAGCTGCGGGGCATTCCGCTCCGTCTCGAGATCGGCCCGCGCGATCTGGCGAGCAACCAGGGCGTGCTCGTGCGGCGCGACACGCGCGAGAAGCGCCCGGTATCGCTCGACACACTCGGGGAAGAAGTGAGCGAGACCCTTTCGCGGATGCAGCGGGACATGCTCGCCGCCGCGCTCGAGCGGCGCGAGGCGAACAGCGTGCGCGAGCGCATCAGCTACGACCGCTTTCGCCAGCTGATGGAGGGAGAGGGCGGGTTCGTGTACGCCGGCTGGTGCGGCGACCCGGCGTGCGAGGCGCAGATCAAGGAGGAGACGAAGGCGACCATCCGCTGCCTGCCCGATGAGGAGTTTCAATCGGCCACCAAGCCGACGGAATGCCTCAAGTGCGGTCGGACGGCCACCAGCGAGGCGCTGTGGGCCAAGGCGTACTGACCTCCGGCTTCGCGCGGGTGGAAGGCACGCTCTCGTGTGAGGGGGTGCCGCTCGATCGCATCGCCACCGACGTCGGGACACCGGCGTACGTGTACAGCGCCGCCATGGTCCGCGACCGATATGCGCGGCTCGATGGCGCGCTTTCGTCGCTTCGGCATCGCGTGCACTACACGCTCAAGGCCAACTCGAACGCGGGCATCCTGCGGGTGCTGCGTGAGCTGGGCGCCGGCGTGGACGTGGTCTCCGGTGGGGAGCTGTTCCGCGCGCTCCGGGCCGGGTTCCGTGGAGAGGACGTCATCTTCGGCGGCGTGGGCAAGACAGAGCGCGAGTTGCGCGAGGCGCTGGCGGCGGGCGTCCTGCTCATCAACGCGGAATCGGAAGCGGAAGTCCGGCTCATCGACCAGCTGGCCGGGGAGATCGGTGTCGTGGCGCCGGTGGGGCTGCGGGTGAATCCCGAGGTCACAGTCGACAGCTCGCATCGGTACATCAAGACGGGAGAGAAGGGCGCCAAGTTCGGCATCCCATTCGATGATGTGCTCTCCGTCGCCCGCCTGGCCGCGGAGCTGCCGCACGTCGCGTTGCTGGGGCTGGATATGCACATCGGGTCGCAGCTCTTCCGTCTCGACCCGTATCTGGACGGCGTGGATCGCCTCGTCGGTCTGCTGAACCAGCTGCGGGCCGCCGGCGTCGACACGGTGCGGTATCTGGACATCGGCGGCGGTCTCGGCGTGTCGTACGAGGACGAGGAGTCGCCCGACCTCCAGCGGTTTGCGCGCGCTCTCGTGTCACGCGTGCAGCCGACCGGGCTGACGCTATTGATGGAGCCGGGCCGCTTCGTGGTGGGGAATTCGGGCATGCTCCTCACCCGCGTGCTGTATCGGAAGTACAGCGGAGGGCGGCACTTCCTGGTGACCGACGCGGGGATGACCGAGCTCATTCGCCCCTCGCATTACGACGCCTTTCACCGGATCGAGCCGGTGAGCGCGCCGGTGGGCCAGATGAAGGCGGACGTGGTGGGGCCGGTGTGCGAGAGCGGCGATTTTCTTGCGCTCGACCGCGAGATGGCCGAAGTCGAGCCGGACGACCTGCTGGCGGTACACGACGTGGGAGCCTACGGCTACGTGATGGCGTCCAACTACAACACACGGCCGCGCGGCGCGGAGGTACTGGTCGATGGCGATCGGTACGCCGTCGTGACGGCGCGCGAGACGTATGATGATCTCGTCCGTCTCGAGCTCGACCAACCCGAGTGGAGAAAGGGCTGATGCGGGTGGGACTGATGGCAGACAGCCACGACCGGATT
>JBBQDE010000360.1:0-3487 GCA_038319425.1 Gemmatimonadales bacterium | reverse complement strand
GTAGCCGTCGGCGTACCACGGGTACGGGCCGAACCAGTGCTCGAAGCACTGCAGCATCGTCGTCGCCTGCGCGAACTGCTGCCGGGCCGGCTCCACGTGATACGCGATCGGCCAGAAGTCGAGTGTCAACGGCCCGCGCTCCCCGTCGTACATCTCGCTGAAGTGCGCGTAGCGCCCCGCGTTGACGGCGACGTCGTAGTTGTTGATCGGGCTGGTGACGAACCACTCATAGGTCGTGGTGCGATCGGCGTTGTGGGTCACCTTGCGCAGCCGGCCATTCGAGACGTCCACGAGCGGATCAGGCACGCTGATGGCCACGCGCTGGCTGTCCGGCTCGTCGGCCTGGATGTCCTTCGTCGGCCACCATCCGCTGGCGCCGTAGCCCTGCACGGCTGTCGCGATCCACGTTCTGCCCAGGCTGTCGGTCGTCCACACGACGCCGCCGTCCCACGGGGCGTGCTGTGCGGCGCGCGGCCGGCCGTGATAGTGCACCGTCACGGTCTTCATCTCGCCGACGCGCTGCGGCGCCATCAGCCGGACGAACAACGCGTTGCCGTCACGGCGGTGCGCGAGCGTGCGCCCGTCCTGGCGAACGCTGTCCACCGCCAGCGGCATCATGAGGTCGACCTGCATCTCCCGCGCGGGGCCGAGCACGCGGTAGGTGATGGCGTTCCAACCGCGCACGCTGCTGTCGGCCGGGTTCACGGCGACGTGCAGATCGTAGAACGTCGCATCCCACCAGGTGCGCTGCGGACCGTTCGTGCCGCGCAGGGTGTCGGCGTGGGTGAACCGCACCGTGTCCTGCGCGCTGGCCGATGATGCCCTCAGGATGGAAAGGCAGGTGAGCGTGGCGAGTGTGCGCATGCGTCGAGATGAAGGGAAATGAGGATCTTCCTGAGAAGAACCTGTTCGGCACGTACCGTGCTCACTCGTGGACTTTCGCGCCTGTCGGGTACGCTACAGCATGCCGTGAGGGAATCGTGCGCCTGGCCGACTTCATCGAAGGAAACACGGAACCCATCATCGCCGAGTGGGTCGCGTTCGCAGAGACGTGCGGGCCTGCTGGCGGAACGATGGAACTCGAAGCGCTGCGCGACCACGCTGTCGAGATGCTCCAGCACATCGTCGTCGATCTCCGCACACCGCAGACCGACGCCGAGCAGGCGGAGAAGTCCAAGGGACAGACCGAGCCGAGCGACGAGGGGGCCGACACGGCCGCCGAAGTCCACGGCGCCGGCCGTGCCGAGAGCGGCTTCACTGTCGGAGAGATGGTGTCGGAATACCGTGCGCTGCGGGCCAGCGTCATCCGTCTCTGGACCAACGCGAACCACATGCTCACCGGCGACGACTTCGAGGACCTCATGCGCTTCAACGAGGCGATCGATCAGTCGCTGGCCGAGTCCGTCACGCGCTACACCCAGGACATCGATCAGTCGAAGCAGATGTTCGTGGCAATCCTCGGCCATGATCTCCGCACCCCGCTCGGCACCGTCGTCACGGCCGCGCAGTTCATGATCGATACGGGCGAGCTCGCGGAGCCGCACCGCTCGCTCATGCTGCGGATCGTGCGCAGTGCCCGGCGCATGAATCGGATGGTCGGCGACCTGCTCGATTTCACGCGCGGCCAGTTGGGCTCGGGTGTGCCGATCGTCCGGGCCGACATGGATCTGGCAAAGGACGCGGCCGACGCCGTGGAGGAGATGGCGACCGCTCATCCGGCGAGCCGATTGAAGCTCAATACATCGGGCGACCTGCGCGGCAACTGGGACGCCGCCCGAATTGGCCAGGTGCTCGCGAACCTCCTGGGCAACGCTGTGGAGCACGGGGCGCCCGCCACCACCATCAGCGTGACCGCCCGGGGTGAAGCGAACGAGGTCGTCTTGCAGGTGCACAACAACGGGGCCGCCATTCCGCGATCCGAGCTCCCCGGCCTGTTCAGCCCCTTCAAGCGCCTGGGTCAGGGCGCCGCCGTCGGAACGGCGTCGAGCAACCTTGGGCTTGGCCTGTACATCGTGGATCGCATCGTCACCGCGCACGGCGGAAGCATCGACGTGAAATCGTCCGTGGACGCAGGTACCTTTTTCACGGTTCGGCTGCCGCGCTGAGCCTCTTGCGGTTGGGCCCCTGTCCTATCCGGAGGACTGTTCGACGTGCACGATTCGAGTGACGCCCGCCGGCCGCCTGGCGCGCGCTCAGAAGTCTCAGCGTCGCACGCGGTAGTCATTGCCCCGCGGCGGCGCCTCGGAAACATCGAGCGATACCTGCTGGCGGTCGCGGTCACCGGGCTCGCCTTCGGCGCGACCCTCCTCCTGGAGGAGCAGCTGACGCGAACGGTCTTCGCTCTCTTCTGGCCCGCCGTGCTCTTCGTCGCGGTGATCGCCGGCCTGGGCCCGGCTCTGCTGACGTCGGCGCTCGCCGTCCTGCTGGTGGACTACTGGCTCATCACGCCCGTCCACACCCTGCACCTGAACGATCCCAGCGACCTGATGTCGCTCGGCGTGTTCGCGATGGCGTCGGCTGTCGTGAGCGCCGTCGTCAACCGCACCCGGCTGGCGGAGGTCAGGGCAGAGACCGCGGCGCGCGAGAACGCCGATCTGGCATCACTGCTCGAGAACCAGGCCGTCGAGCTCGAACAGCAGCTGGAGGAATCGCAGACCCTGTCGGAGGAGCTCGAGCAGACGAGCGTCGAGCTGCACGAGCGGAACGAGGCGGCGGACGCTGCGGCGGCCTTCTCACGCGGCATCCTCGAGAGCATCAGCGACCCCTTCGTGGTGCAGGACGCCGATTGGCGCTTCCGTTACATCAACGAGGCAGCCGCCCGTGTGTTCGGGCAGGGGAATCCCGCCGGCGCCGACGCGCTCGTCGGTCGCATCGTGTGGGACGTGTATCCGGATCTGGTGGGAACGCCAATGCAGCACGAGATGCAGCGGGCCGCACGCGACCGGGTTCCGGTCTCGTTCGAGGCATTCTATGCCGAACATGGGGTGTGGTCACAGCTGTACTGCTACCCCCTGCCCGACGGCGGCCTCGCGACGCAGTGGAAGGACATCACGACGCGCAAGAAGGCCGAGGAGGCACTCCACTACCTCGATCGCGCGAGCGAGCTGCTCACCGCACCGCTCGATCCGGAGGTGCGCCTGCAGGATCTGGCGCATCTCGTCGTCCCGCGACTCGCCGATTGGTGTGCGATCGATATCGTGGACGAGGACGGGAAGATCATCCAGGCCGCGGTGGCACATGTGGACCCCGCCAAGGCGGAGTGGGCCCGCGAGCTGAATCGCCGCTATCCGCCGAACGTGAACGCGACGACGGGAACGCCGAACATCCTCCGCACTGGTCAGCCCGAGCTGTACGCCGAGATCACGGACGAGATGCTGGTGGCGGGTGCCATCGACGAAACGCACCTGCGCATCACCCGGGAGCTCGGGTTGCGGTCGGCGATGGCGGTGCCGCTCACCGCGCGTGGGCAGACGTTCGGCGCGCTCAC
>JBBQDE010000359.1:0-3549 GCA_038319425.1 Gemmatimonadales bacterium | reverse complement strand
TTCGTGGCGCATATGGGTTGTGATCCGGTGTTTCGGGGTACTCCGACACACCTTCGACTGTGGGGCGGGTCCGAGGCCGGTCGACCGCGGCTGTCGACCGCCGGCCGGCCCAAGACCTAGGGGATCGGCCTCTGGAACGGCGCGAGCTGCTCGGCCACTGTGGCCTTGTCGCCGACGACGACGAGCGTCATCCGGTCGGGCGTGAGATAGGTCGTCGTCATCCGCTGCACCTCGGCCGGCGTCACGGCCATCACGCGCCGCACGTACCCGCTCAGGTAGTCGTCGCCCAGCCCCTGAAGATCCGCCTCGGCCAGTTGGTTCACGATCCCGCCGCGCGACGCGTTCCTGAGGGTGAAGATGCCGATCATGTTGTTCTTGATCCCGCTCAGCTCCGTCGCTCCCGGTGCCTCCTTCTGCAACCGGTCGATCTCGCCGAAGATCTCCTTCAACGAGGCACCGGTGTCCTTCGTCGTCACGTCGGCCTGCTGCACCCAGTACGCGTCGCGGCGGTGCGTACCCAGGTAGCTGTACGGCGAGTACGTGTAGCCTTTCTGCTCGCGGATGTTGGTGGTGATGCGCGAGCCGAAAGTGCCGCCCAGCAGGGCGTCGGTGACGGAGAGCGCGGTGTAGTCCTTCGCCGCCGGATCGGGAACCGGCAGGCCGAGCATGATCGTGGACTGCACGGCCTTGGGCCGGTCGAGCAGGGTGACGCTGTGTCCCGTGTGCGGCGTGGGCGGCTTCGCACTCGGCGGGCTGCCCGCGGCCCAGCCGTCGAACGCTTCGCGCACCGCACGCTCCACCGACGGCGCGTCGAACACGCCGACCACGTAGAGATGCGAGCGCGCCGCGCCGAAGTTGCGGGCGTAGAAATCCTTCACCTGCGCGATCGTGAAGCCCTTGAGCATCGTGTCGGTCGGGAAGAGCCGGCCGTACGGATGGTCACCGTAAATCGTCTTCACGAACTGCTCCTGCGCCAACGACTGCGGCTGGCTCTTCGCGATCGCCACTTCACGCGCCTTGTTCGCCGTGATGCGTGCGAGCTCGCTCCCGGGAAAGCGCGGGTTGCGCAGCAGGTCGGCCTCGAGGCGCACCATCTCCGGGCCGCGCTCGGAGAGCACGGCGCCGCCCACCTGGGTGCGATCGTCGCTGACGAACACGCTCAGCTCTCCGCCCATGCCGGCCACCGCCTCGGCGATCTGCGTCGCCGTGCGCGTCGCCGTGCCCTCGCGCATCATCTCGCCCGTCACGTCGGAGAGCGCCACCTCGGTGCGCCCTTCGTCGATGTGGCCGGTGCCCACCATGGTGTAGACGGACACTTTCGGGATGGTGCCGAACGGCACGAAGGTGACCTTCATCCCGTTGGCGAGGGTGAACTCGCGCCTCGGCGGGAGGGTGAATGCTTTCGGTGTGCCGAGCGCCGGCGGCGTCTCGCGCTTCGGCTGCTGCGCGCGGGCAGGGTTCGCGGTCGCCAGGAGCGCGGTCGCGGCGAGCGCCGTACGGCACGCAATGAGAATTCGCATCGTCGTCTCCGCGATCAGTGAGTAGCGGCCGCGGCGGTCTTCGCCGCCGGCACGATGAACACGATGGTCCGGTTGGTCGGCCGCAGGTATTCCTGCGCTGTGCGCATCAGCAGCGCCGGCGTCACCTGGGCGAATCCCTTCTCGAGCTGGTTGATGCGCTCGGGGTCGTCGTCGAACAGCGCGAACGACGCCAGCAGGTTTGCCCGTCCGAATCCGGCGAACTGCTCCATCTCGGCATAGAGCGACGAGCGGAGCTTCACGAGCGCGCGGTCGAGCGTGGCCTGATCCACCGGTGCGGTGCGCAGCGGCGCGATGGCCGCGTCGAAGCCGGCCACCATCGCGTCGGCGCTCTTGTCCGCGTCGTGGAACGCCTGGATCTCGTACAGCATCGGCCCCTGATAGTCGTACATGCTGCCCAACCCGAAGTTGATGCCGGCATCCACTCCCCCGGTGAGCCCGCGCTTCTGTACCAGCTCCTGGTACAGCCGCGAGTCGCGCCCCTGCGCGAACAGCTGGTCGAGCAGCCCGAAGGCGTACCATTCCGGTGTGAAGCGCTCGGGAACGTGATACCCGATGCCGATGGCCGGCCGGGTAGCGAGGGAATCGATGCGCGTGACCCGCTTCTCCGCCGTCTGCCTCGGCTCGGTGAGGTCGGGCTTCGCCGGCAGCGTGGTGGACGGCAGCTTCGTGAAGTACTCGGCGATCCACGTCTTCACCGCCGCGATGTCGACGTCACCGGTGACGACCAGCACGGCGTTGTTCGGCGCGTAGAAGGTGCGGAAGAAGCTCGCCGCGTCACCCAGCGACGCGGAGTCAAGGTCGGTCATGTCGCCGTAGAAGTTGTGCGCGTTGTACCAGTTCGTGTTCGCCGCCACCGGCAGGTCGATCCAGGGGAAGCCGCCGTACGGCTGGTTGATCACGTTCACGCGGACTTCGTTCTTCACGACGTCGCGCTGGTTGTTCACGTTGGCCGTGTCGATCGCGAGGCCGCGCATGCGATCGGCTTCGGCCCACAGGATGCGCCGCACGGCGTGCGACGGCACGACCTGGAAGTAGTTGGTGAAGTCGAACCGCGTGGAACCGTTGAGGAGGCCGCCGTTCTGCTCGACGAGGCGGATGAACTCCATCTTGCCGAGATTCTGCGAGCCCTGGAACATGAGGTGCTCGAACAGGTGCGCGAAGCCGGTCCGATTGCGTGGCTCGTTGCGGAACCCGATGTTGTAGTAGACCGCCACCACGGCCGTCGGCACCGTGGTCTCCCGCGAAAGGACGACCTTGAGGCCGTTGGAAAGCTTGTAGTACTCGACGGGGACGTGGAGCGCCGCGCCGGCGCGTGCCTGGGCGACGGCGGGACGGCCAGTCGCGACCATGCCGACGGCGACGAGGCCGAGCAGCCACGAACGGAATCGGGGCATCATGCGGTGCGCTCCGGAAAGGAGGGTGTGAAGATCCACGGTTTGGACACTGCCGCATCGGGGAGCGTTGGAGCGGGAACGTACGCAGCCGCGCCGGTCCGGGTTTCCACGCTCGAGCTGTTCTTCGACCTGGTGTTCGTCTTCACGATCACACCGGTGTCGACGGTTGTCGAGCGCTGATCCGGACGACCTGGCGAGACCATCATGATCGACCACGCTGAAACCATCGCGGCCTTCATCGACGCGGCGAGCCCACCGCGCGATTCGCACACGTCCGGCACCCTCGCGCGCGCCGACGCGATCCGCGCGGCGCATCCCGAGGTGGAGCGGGCGTCCATCCATGCGGCGGCAATCCTGGGCGACGACGCGGGGGTGCGCGATTTTCTCGCGCGCAATCCGGACGATGCGACGGCCACCGGCGGGCCGCGCGGATGGGATGCCCTCACCTGTCTCTGCTTCTCACGGTATCTCCGGCTGGATCGCGAGCGGGCCGAGGGTTTCCTGCGCGCCGCCACCGCGCTGCTGGACGCCGGCGCGAGCGCGATGACAGGGTGGTGGGAGCCGAGCCACCAGCCGGCACCCGAGTGGGAAAGTGCGCTCTACGGCGCCGCCGG
>JBBQDE010000358.1:0-3552 GCA_038319425.1 Gemmatimonadales bacterium | reverse complement strand
CACGCTGACGATCGGCTGACGCTCGGCGACGATCAGCGGAAGTGGTCGTGGCCGCGCGCGCCGGCCACGGCGTCCCGCTCCACGAGCACGGGCTGCGACGACGCGGCCATCGCGCGCCCGATGAGCGTGAGCGGGAGGCCGAACTCCCGGCCGAACGCGCCGGCGTCGATCGCCATCCCGGCCGGCACGGCCACGAGCAGCTCGTACTCCTCGCCGCTCGCCGCGGCCTCGTCGGGCGTCACGCCATCCACTCGCGGCACCGCATTCAAGTCGATGGCGAGGGTCACGCCGCTCGCGCGCGCAAGATGCTCGGCATCGGCGAGCAGGCCGTCGGAAATGTCGATGGCGGCGACCGCGCCCTGCTCCGCGAGCCAACGCGCCTCGTCGAGCCGAGGTGTCGGCGCGACGAAGCGGATGTGATCGGCGAGCGAGGGTGCTGAGCCAGCGAGGAGCGCCCGCAGCGCGGCGCCGGGACCACCGAGGCGGCCCGTGACGTAGAGCCGATCGCCTACCTGCATGCCGGCGCGGCGAAGCGGCGCCGCCGTGCAGCCGAGCACCGTGATCGTGAGCGAGAGCTCCGTTCCGCGCGTGAGGTTGCCGCCCACGATGAGGCAGCGCGCGCGCGACGCGGCGACGCCGACACCGCGCGCCAGATCCGGCAGCTCGTCCTGCCAGCGCTCCGGCACCGAGAGCGCGAGCAGGATGCCGAGCGGCGTGGCGGCCATCGCCGCGAGATCGCTCAGCGCCGCCGACGCGGCGCGCTCGCCGATCTCCGCCGCCGACATCCACTCGCGCTTGAAGTGCACGCCTTCCACCGAGGCGTCGGTGCTGACGACGAGCTGCTCACCCGCTGGCATGGCCACGAGGGCCGCATCGTCTCCGACACCACTGGCGCGGGGACCCCACTCCTCGAGCATCGCGCGGATCGCATCGAATTCAGCGCCGTCGCCGAGCGGCAGGTTGCGGTTGCTCATGCTGGCTCTCCGACCGCCGGCAGCTCCGCGAGCACCGGCGGGCGCGGCGCCGGCGCCGGAAGCGCCCACACCACGGGCAGCGCGAGCAGCACGTCGTCGAGCGTGTAACCGCGCACGTCGCGCGCACTCACCAGCCACGCCGCCTTTCCGTGCGCATAGGCGGCGAGCGCGCCCGCCAGCGGCGCATCGAGGCGCTGGGCGAGCAGCGTGACGGCGATGCCGCCCAGCAGGTCGCCCGCTCCACCCGTCGCCAGGATCGGCGTGCCCTCGGCCACGACGGTCGTCTCGCCGGCGGGCGACGCGACGATCGTCGGCACGCCCTTCAGCAGGACGGCGGCGCCGATCTCCGCAGCGAGCTGGCCGGGGAGGTCGAACCGCCGCTCGAGCACGTCGTCGACGTCGCTTCCAACGAGCCGCGCGAGCTCCGCCGGATGCGGCGTGAGCAGCGCGGGCCGGCCCGCGAGCAATGGCGTGAGCGCAGCCGTGTCACCGGCGAAGGCGTTGAGCGCGTCGGCATCGAGCACGACCGGCCCGCGATAGGTGCGGAGCAGCTGTTCCACGAACACCCGTGTCCCGTCACGGCCGAGCCCGGGCCCGACGAGCACCCCATCGGCCCAGTCCACGATGTCTCGGCGAAGCGCAGCATCGTCAGTCGGCCACGTGGTCGCGAGCGCGGACGGCTCCGCTTCCTGTACGGCGCGCAGCGACTCGGCCGCCACGACGCACTTCACCAGCCCCGCTCCGCTGCGCAGCGCGCCGCGCGCGGCGAGGATCACCGCGCCCGCCATCCCTGGCGCCCCTCCGACGATCGCGACCTTCTTCCGGGTCCCCTTGTGTGCATCGGCGGGAATCGACGGCAGCGCGGCGCGGAACCACGTCGGCGTGGCGAGCAGCGCACCGCCGGCGACATTCGCGTGCGCACCGAGTCCGATGTCGAGCAGCACGACGTCGCCGCAGCTCGCGCGCGACACGACGTGCCCGCGCTTGAGGGTGCCGAACGCGAGCGTCAGCGCGCACGGCAGGTCGGCGACAGTGAGGCCGTTGGACGCGTCCATCCCCGACGGGATGTCGAGCGCGACGATCCGCGCGCGGTGGTGGCGGTGCCGAGCCATGAGCGTGCCGACGGCTTTCGCCACATCGCCCTCGAGCGGCGCATCAGCATGCAGGCCCGTGCCGACGATCGCGTCCACGGCGATCCGCTCGGCGCCGGTGAGCAGCTGATCGATGTCGGCCGAGTGCGGCACGCCCGACCCGATCGCCGCTTCGCGCTCCGCCCGCGCATCGGGAGTGCGGGCCGCGAGGCATTCCACCACGCGGACCGGGATGCCCACCGCGTGCAGCGCCGCAGCGACGACCCATCCATCGCCGCCGTTGTTGCCGGATCCCGTGGCGACGACGACGCCGGCCCGGACATGGTCGGGGAACCGGTGCGCGATCTCCGCGGCGGCGGCCGCTCCGGCCCGCTGCATGAGGGCGCGCGAGGGCATGCCTGCCGCGATGGCCGCGCTGTCGGCGGCTCGCGCGCCCGCGGCGTCGGCGACGCGCACGTGCATGTCGGCTACTTCTGCGACGCGCCTACCATGCGGCCGTAGCTCAGCTCCCCGTTGTCGATGCGGATGTTGAAGCCGCAAACGGGGTTGCTGCAGGCCCATGCCTTGAAGGTGATGGCGGCGCCATCACGCCCATAGTCGCTCAGCGGGAGCAGCACGCCCTGCTCACACTTCCGGCACTTCGGATACTCCGCTGACATTTCCATTTTTCGCGTGCGGGTGACGGATCAGACGAGCTGCGCGCACCACGGGTAGTCGCGCTCGAAGGCCTGATCGAAGTCGAAGACGTCGGCGAACTCGTCGCGCGTATCGGTGGCCTGGCTCATGAGGAGCTCGAGCTCGACCAGGGTGAACACGACGTCTCCGATATCGGACGATCGGCGCACGCCCCAGTGCTCGAGGACGATGCGGGCCAGCACGCCGAAGCGCTCAAGCGCCAGGTCGCGGCAGGCGAACGAGAGCTCACGGCCGGTGATGTGCCGGCGTTCCGGGAGCCGCTGCTGGCAATATTCCAGCGCGCCGAGCACGAAGAGATACGCGCGCTCGTCGAACCGCTGCTCGCGCAGGCGGATGCGGTCCATGATTCCATCGCGGAAAGCCAGCTCGGGCACTGCGCCTGCTCCTCACCTGGGTGACGACCTCGGGACTCTGGAAAATGGGGTGGGGAGGGAGTGGGCACAACTGCCGGTGAGGGCGGCATGGCGGTATGGCGGGAAGGCGGTTTGGCGGTTTGGCGGTAACGACGAAGGGCACACCGAACCGAGTCCGGTGTGCCCTTCTCCGCCCAACCGCTTCACCGCCCAACCGCCCAACCGTTACCTGTCCATCATCTCCCACGGATTCTGGACTGGCTCGCCGGCGAGCATCGCATCTTCCACGGCCACCGGGAGTCCGGCCACCTCGCGCCACACGAACCACAGGTGCACGAGGAACAACTTGGCGGTGATCCGGAGCGCGGTGAGATGCTGGTGTTGTGGCGTCCACTCGGTGCGCGGCACCAGGCGCTCGCGCTGTCGGCGATAGACCGC
>JBBQDE010000357.1:0-3553 GCA_038319425.1 Gemmatimonadales bacterium | reverse complement strand
GAGCGTACGGGCGACCGCGAGCGTGCCGCGCGCGAGGCGGGCCGAGCGGCGGAGAGCTTCCGGCGCCTCGGCGCCCGCGCGGGGCTGGCGCGCACCAGGGCGGTGCTGGAGGAGCTCGGCGCGACGGAGTGACGGGTCGCGAAACTCGACGAGCGCGGCATATTGAGAAGCCCACGTACCCTTGCCGTGGCTGGGAAGGGAAAGCGTCACCGCCGTTGGACTCGATCCCGTTACCCGAGTAGTGCGTCTTCCCCGTTCGTCCCGCCAACGGTACCGCCGATTCGTCGACGACTACCTGCACCGCCGCCTCGACGCCCGCGTCGACGAGGCGACGCACGGCGTGCGACCCGAGATCGCCGAGCCGACGACGAGCGATGGCAAGCGCCCCTCCCTCTGGCGCCGGCTCAAGCCGCAGGGCAAGCGCCGCGAATACCTGCGCGACTACCTCCGCTGGCTCCGGCCGCTGCGCGCCGCGCTGGCGTTCGTGTTCCTGCTCGCGCTCGTGCGCGCCGGGCTCGAGATGATCGAGCCGCTCTTCATGCGCTACATCGTGGACAAGGTGCTGCTCAACGGCGCGCTCGACACGACGCAGCGGCTCACGCGCCTGCACCTCGCGGGGCTGACTTTCCTGACGGTCATCGTCGTCTCCAGCCTGGTGAACGTCACCAAGGACTACCAGCAGCGGCTGCTCAACACGCGCGTCATGCTGTCGCTGCGCCGCGCGCTGTTCGAGCGGCTGCTGCACCTGCCGCTCCCTCGGCTCTGGGACATGAAGACGGGCGGGATCCTCTCTCGCCTTACGGGGGATATCGATACAACCACGGGCCTGCTGCAAATGGCAGTGGTTTCGCCCGCCATCTCGGTGATCCGGCTCGTGATCGCCGTCGGCGTGCTGCTCTCGCTCAACTGGCGGCTCGCGCTCACCGCGCTGGCGATCATCCCTGGCGTGCTGCTGATGAGCCTCGTCTTCGCGCGCCGGGTGAAGCCGATCTACCGCTCGCTGCGCAAGGACGCCGAGGAAATCGATGGCCGGGTAGGAGAGACCTTTTCCGGGATCCGCGTCGTGCGCGCCTTCCGCGGCGAGCCGCGCGAGCTGCAGGACTACATGCGCGGCCGGCATACCGTGCTGCGGAAGGAGCTGTTCGCGCACCGGCGCGAGCTGGTGCTGTGGACGTCGTGGGGCTTGCTGATGAGCGCGGTCAATGTCGCGATCGTCTGGTATGGAGGTCTGTTGCACATCCAGGGCCGCGCGACGATCGGCGACATCATGGCCTTCCAGTGGTACTCGTTCCTCTTGCTCAATCCCGTGTGGAACATCGTCAACACCTTCTCCGAGCTCCAGCGCTCGCTCGCTGCCATGGAGCGCGTGTTCGAGGTGCTCGCGCTGGACGACGACAAGCCGGACCGCCCCGGCGCGCTCGAGGCGCCGAGCGTGGTGCACGAGCTCCGGTTCGAGGAGGTGGAGTTCGAGTATCGTGAGGGACTGCCGGTGCTGCGCGACTTCAGCGTCACGGTGCCCGGCGGCTCGGTGATCGCGCTCGTGGGACGCAGCGGCGCCGGCAAGACGACGGTCACCGATCTCGTGTCGCGCTTCCACGACCCGTCGAAGGGGCGCATCCTGCTCGACGGAATCGACATCCGGGACCTCACGCTGCGCACGTATCGCAACCTGCTCGCCCTGGTGCAGCAGGAGGTCTTCCTGTTCGACGGCTCGGTCTCGGACAACATTGCGTACGGCCGCCACGACGCCAGCCAGGCCGAGATCGAGGACGCCGCTCGCCGCGCCAACGCGCACGAGTTCATCGCGAAGATGCCCGACGGCTATGACACGTTCATTGGCGAGCGCGGGGTGAAGCTCTCGGGTGGCCAGCAGCAGCGCCTCGCGATCGCGCGCGCGATCCTCGCGTCGCCGCAGATCCTGATTCTCGACGAGGCGACGAGCAACCTGGACACCGAGAGCGAGCAGCTGATTCAGGCGTCGATGGCCGACCTGCTCGCCGGCCGCACGACGTTCGTGATCGCGCACCGGCTCTCGACGATTCGCCGCGCCGACCTCATCCTCCTGCTCGAGGATGGCCGGGTGACCGAACGGGGAACCCACGCCGAGCTGATGGCGGCGCGGGGCGCCTACCATGACATGGTGTTGCGGCAGATGGAGTCGGATGCACACGGGGCCCACGGTGCCCCGGTCGCGTTGCTCGATGGTTGACCGCCGCGCCCCTGCCGTGATGAAACCAATTGCCCCGGAATAGGATGCGTATCCTGATCCCCACATTGCTCCTGCCGTCGCTGCTTGTCGCACAGGCCAGCATACCGCAGCGCACGATCCCCGACCCGGGCGTGATTGCCACCGGCCAGCGCATCACTCCGGCCGGATTGCAGACCGTTCTCACGGGCAAGATCGGCGGTGTCCGATTCGGCTCCTCCTCCGACGACATCTGGGTCGCCGCTCCGGGTTATGTGCATCATCTCGCGTGGCGCGACAACCGCACCATCGCTCGCGTGCGCGTCGATGGGCGGCCCGGCGTCTTCGCCCTCACGCCCGATCCGGTGAACGGCCGGCTCTTCGTGTCGTCGGTCGGACGCCTGCCGACGCAGGCTGCATCCGGCACACGCTCACCGGCTGTCGCACAACTCGGGATCATCGACTCCGGCGCGCAGGGCGAGCTGGACATGGCGCAGCGCAGCTCCGGCGCGCTCGGCGACTACATGGCCGGCGCTCCCGCGGTCGCGCGCCGTGCGGGGCCGGATGGCGTGCGGCTCGCCGTCGTGCCGCTGCCGGCCAACGATTCGCTCGTCGTGCTGAATGCCGAATCGGGCGCGCGCCTCCGCGCCATCGCGCTCGGCGTCGAGCCGATCGCCGCCGTCATCTCCGGCGACTCCCGCATCGCGTACGTCACGGTGCTGGGCGGCGCGAAGCCTCACCTCGGCGCACGCGCATCGGTGCAGTGCTGCGATCCGCGTGCCGAGTCCGTGCGCGTGGACGCGCGCGGCATCGCGGAGCCGGGCAGCGTGAGCCGAGTGGATCTCGCGAGCGGCCGGGTGACGCATGAGATCATGGTCGGCCGTCATCCCACCGCGCTGGTGTGGGACGAGCGACGCAGCCTGCTCTACTCCGCGGCCGGCAACTCGGACGCGGTGAGCGTGATCGACACCCGCACGAACTCCGTCGCGCGACATATCGCGATTGCGCCCTTCCGCGAGCGCAAGGCGGGGATCGCGCCGACGGCGCTTGCGCTCTCGCCCGACGGCGCCACGCTCTACGTCGCCCTCGGCGGCGTGAACGCCGTCGCGATGTACGACGTGCGCGACACGGCCGGTCCGGCCGCGCTTCGCGGTCTCATCCCGACGTCGTGGTATCCCTCCAGCATCGACGCCAGCGCCGACGGACGATTCCTGGCCGTCGGCTCGCTGCTCGGCGTGGGCTCGGGCACGGGGACCACCAACGGGCAGCGCGGCCGCTACGTGCACGCCGTCCGGGGCGCGGTGGACGTGATCCCGGCGCCGAGCAGCGCCGAGCTTGCCGCCTACACGACGGCGGTGAGCGCGAACA
>JBBQDE010000356.1:0-3555 GCA_038319425.1 Gemmatimonadales bacterium | reverse complement strand
CGCCGCGGCGAACAATCCGGGCGCGGCGCGCCCCCACTGGCTGGAGATCGAGCCGAGCACCGGACCGATGGCGACGCCGGCATTCGTGGCCGCCGAGAGCCAGCCGAGCGCCTTGGCGCGGTCCTCCGGCTCGGTGGCATCGGCAACGTAGGCCTGGATCACGCTCACCGTGCCGCCCCCGGCGCCCTGCACGAGCCGCGAGATGAACAGCAGCGCGAGCGAGTGCGCGAAGCCGAAGATCACGTACGCGATGCAGGATGCGCCGAGCCCCACCAGCAGTGCGGGCCGCCGGCCGTACGCGTCGGAGAATCGTCCCCACATCGGCGCGCTGAGAAGCTGGGCCACGGCGAACGAGCTCACGAGCATGCCGACGATCAGCCCGCCCGCGCCCAGCTCCTTCGCGTAGAAGGGCAGGATCGGGATCACCATCAACAGCCCCACCATGTCGATGAAGGCCGTGATCATGAGGATCCAGAGCTTCCGGCTGTCGTGCGGCTTGTTTGCCAAGACGTGGAAAAGTGAAAAAGTGGAAACGTGCGATCGTGATTGAACTGCCAGGAAGGCGTGAGCGGTGAGGTGTCAGCGGGAGAGGGCGCGCGCCTGGAGCCCGACAGCCCTCACGCGTGGGCGCCGAGACCTTGCGTCCTGGATCGCACCACCTCTCCCACTCCCCGCTCACCGCTCATGGCTTCCTGACCGCTACGGACCGGCGATCGACCTGCGGCTCCGCGGTGGGTTGCACCGAAGCCGAAAAGCAGAAAGCCGAACGCCGACGTCATTCCGTCGTCGTCTTCCCAAGTGCCGCCGGCGGCACGGCCCGGCCGACCACGCCAGCCAGTGCGACGATCGTGAGCACGTACGGGATCATCTCGACGAACTGCGACGGGAGCGCCTGGGATCCCTGGAGCTGGATCTGAAGCGTCTCGGCCGCGGCGAACAGGAGACAGGCGAGTCCCGCCCGCTTGGGGTCCCACCGTCCGAAGATGATCGCGGCGAGCGCGATGAAGCCGCGCCCCGCGGTCATGCCGTCGGTGAACTGGTGCTGGTCGAGCGAGAGGTACGCACCGCCGAGCCCCGCGAGCATGCCGCTCAGCGTCACGGCGACGTAGCGCACGCGCGCCACGGGCACGCCCACCGACGCGGCGGCAATCGGATGCTCGCCCACCGCACGCACGCGCAACCCGAACGGCGTGCGATAGAGCAGCCATCCCACGAGCGCGATGCCGAGCACGCCAATCCAGACGAGCGGGTTCTGCGCCAGCGCGCCGAACCCCGTGCCGCTCCCTTCCACCTGGAAGCCGGGCACGCGCGGCGAGTTAGACGAGCTGTCGAACAGCAGCCGCAGGAAGAATCGCGTTAGCCCGATGGCGAGCAAATTGATCGCGATGCCGACGACGACCTGGTCGGCCCGGAAGCGGATCGTGCACACCGCGTAGAGCAGCGCGAGGGCGGCGCCGCCACCAACGGCGGCCACCATGCCGATCCACGGCGAGCCGGCGTAGTAGCTCGCGACCGCGGCGCAGAACGCGCCGCCGAGCATGTAGCCCTCGAGCGTGAGGGCGATCAGGCCGGCGCGCTCGCTCAACGTGCCGCCGGCTGCAGCGAACAGGTAGGGGATCGCGATGCGCAGCGTCTGCGCGAGGAAGGCGAGGAGGATCATCGGCCGCCCGCTCCCGCGCGCGCGCTGCGAAGGATGCGCCGCACCTCCGGCACCGACGTCGCCACCGCCAGGATCACCACCGCCTGGAGCACGTCCACCATCTGCTTGGGCACGAGCGCGTTCACCGCGAGCCCGCCCTGCGACAGCGTGGCGAACAGCAACGCCGCGAGTACGATGCCTATGGGATGACTGCGTCCCACCAGCGCGACCGCGATGCCGAGAAAACCGGCGCCGGTGGCGAAACCTTCCTCATAGTAGTGCTTGTAGCCGAGCACGTAGTTCAACCCGCCGAGCCCCGCGATGGCGCCGGAGACGGCGAGCGCGCGCCAGGTGACGCCGGCCACGTTCACCCCCGCGTACTCCGCCGCCGCCGGCTGGAGCCCCACCGATCGCAGCTCGAAGCCGCGCTTCGTGCGGAAGAGATACCAGCCGAGCGCGATGGCGGTCGCGATCGCGAGGAGGATCGTCGCGTTCGCGGCCGAGCCGTGAAAGGGCGCCATGTAGTCGGCGAGCCGCGGCAAGGCGCCGCTGCCCAGCTCCGGCGTGTGCAGCGTGTCCGGCACGTGCAGCTTCGCGCTGACCAGATAGTTCAGCAATGCGAGCACGATGAAGTTGAGCATGATCGTGACGATCACCTCGTGCGCGCCGAAGCGCGCCTTGAGCACGCCGGGTACCGCGCCCACCACACCGCCGCCGAGCGCCGCCGCGAGCACATACAACGGGAGGCAGAGCAGGGCCGGCAGTCCCGCGGGCAGCAGTATCCCGGCGACGGCGGCGAGGAATCCTCCCGCCGCAAGCTGGCTTTCCGCGCCGATGTTGAACAGGCCGGCGCGCAAGCCGAGACCGACCGCCAGCCCGGTGAAGGTCAGCGTCGTCGCCTTGTAGAGCACCTGGCCAAACCCGTACGCGTTCCCCCACGTGCCATCGAGCAGCAGCTTGTACACCGCACCGGGCGACTGGCCGAACGACAGGATCAGCACGTCGCCCACCACGGCCGCGAGCAGCAGCGCGACGAGCGGCGGCAGCACCGCCTCCTCGAGTGCGACGCGCCGCGAGGCGCGCTTCTCGGCCGACGCGTGCGCGGCGATCGACGGCGCCTCACCCACCGGCTGCAACAGCGGATCGCTCGTCACGCCGCGCGCTCGGCGCCGGTCATCAATGGCCCGATCGCATCGGGCGTCGCTTCGGCACGCGGCAGCACGGCGACGAAGCGGCCGCCGTACATCACGGCCACGCGGTCGGCGAGCGCCAGCACCTCGGCGAGATCGGCGGAGACGAGCAGCACGGCCTGTCCCCGGTCGCGCGCTTCGCGCAGCCGGGCGTGTATGAACTCGATCGCGCCAACGTCCACGCCGCGCGTGGGTTGCGCCGCCAGCCGCACCTTGTAGTCGCGCGACATCTCTCGGGCGACGACGATCTTTTGCTGATTGCCACCGGAGAGGGCGCGCGCCGGCAGCTCGGGGTCGGTGGGGCGGATGTCGTAGGCGCGAACGAGGCCCTGCGCGTGCGCGAGGACGCGCGGCATGTCGAGCGTGAGGCCGCGCGTGAAGCGGTGCTGCTGCCCGAGAATGAGGTTCTCCGCCACGCTGTAGTCGAGGATGAGACCGCGCTCGTGCCGGTCTTCCGGAATGTGCGACACGCCGGCATCGCCGCGCTCGCGCACCGAAGCCGACACGAGATCGCGGCCGGCGAGCACGATGGAGCCCGTCGCATGCCGAAGTCCCGCGATCGCCTCCACGAGCTCCGTCTGTCCATTCCCCTCCACGCCGGCGATCCCAAATTAACGCCCGGGGCCATTCGGAAACTAACCTAGTTAACGAACCCCGAACGCCGCGTGCCGCCCAACGTTATGACCCGCAACACGAACAACACGCAAGGCGAGCCCCGGGCCCGGG
>JBBQDE010000355.1:0-3556 GCA_038319425.1 Gemmatimonadales bacterium | reverse complement strand
AAGGGCACACCGAACCAAGTCCGGTGTGCCCTTCTCTGCCCAACCGCTTCACCGCCCAGCCGCCCAACCGCTACTTGTCCATCATCTCCCACGGATTCTGGACCGGCTCGCCGGCGAGCATCGCATCTTCAACGGCCACCGGGAGACCGGCCGCCTCGCGCCACACGAGCCACAGGTGCACGAGGAACAACTTGGAGGTGATCCGCAGCGCGGTGAGATGCTGGTGTTGTGGCGTCCACTCGGTGCGCGGCACCAGGCGCTCGCGCTGTCGGCGATAGACCGCCTTGTAGGTTCCGCCCTGCCGGCTGAACGAGAGACTGAGCAGATAGCAGGCGACGCGGGCCCCGCCGTCGTAGTCGAGCGAGCGGCCGCGCAGGGGGCGGGGGGCGACGCGGACCTTCGCCGACACGTCGCTGCGCGTGAGCGCGTGCGAGCAGGGCGTCTCGGTCCCTGGGCGGTGATGCCCGACCGTGCGCTGGTTGGCGAGATACGTCAGCACGGCGCCGCATTTGGCGCACTCGTATTTCACGCCAGGCACGGTGTGCAGTCCACAGAAGGCCCAGAACGACGACGGCCGCGTGGCCTTCGTGATGTCGAGCCGCGAGAGCAGACGACCGCACACGCTGGGACCGGCTCCCCTGATGTGGCCGAGCCACGGCCACACCGGATGCTGCTCGAGCAGACCGGCCATCACGACAATCGCCTCTTTTTCGTCGGTCAACGCGCGGCGATATGCATCGCCGAGCACACGAACCGGGCCGGTGGAGCGGCCGAAGGCGACGTCGCGAATGATGTCATCCGGCTCGCCGACGATGGGATGATCCAGCGGCCAGCCGGTGTCGCGCTCCTGCAGCACCGCTCGCAGCTGTTCGCCGATGGCGACGCGGCGGCGTTGCAGAAACTCGAAGTTCTTGCAGGTCCACCGCAGCGGCGACTCTGCTGCGGCCGTGGCGGCCCGCCTACCGGTGGATGGTCGTTCACTCGACGGGCTATTGACTCGATTGGGATTCGTCATCTGTAGGGAGGAATCGTCGCCACCGGCAGGAGGCACGCAACGTGATATCCGCCACACTCGATTCGACACCACGATGCGCGCGTGCGTTGCGTCGCGACGGGATAAATGTGACGAGTCGAGCCGATGGCTTGACGAACAGCACGATGGGTGGGGTGGGCGACGGCGAGCGCGTCGATCGCAGCCCTCGCCGACGACCCTCACCCCCGCTCGCGACGACCGAATCGCGATTCGAACGCGCGGCGGAACGATCGGCTCAGGCGCAGCCGCTCGCCCGTGGTCAGCAGCACCACGAAGTCGCCGGAGAACCAGGCCTGCAGCTCCTTCACGCGGTCGAGGTTGACGATTGCGCTCCGGTGGATGCGCGCGAATCGTGTCGGGTCGAGCCGCTTCTCCATTCCACCCAGTGTGTCGCGCGACATCTGCACCGACTTGTTCACGTGCAGGCGGACGTAGTTGCCCGCCCCCTCGATCCAGTCGATGTCGGCCACCCGCACAGGGACCAGCCGGCCGTCGGTGTTGATGAGCAGCCGGTCCGCCGACGGATCCGCGCGTGGTGCGAGACCGCCGCGCGACGCGAGGGCCTCGTCGAGCAATGCTCGCAGGCGCACTTCATCGGTGCGCGCATCGATCTGCGCGCGCGCCCGCTCCACTGCCTGGCGCAGCTGGTCGCCGTCCACCGGCTTCAGGACGTAGTCGACGGCGTGCACGCGGAAGGCATCCAGCGCATACGCATCGAACGCCGTGGCGAAGATCACCGCCGGGCGCTCCTCGGGCTCGAGCGCCCGCAGCACGCCGAAGCCGTCCAGCTCCGGCATCTGCACATCGAGAATCGCCAGGTCGGGGCGCAACGCCCGGATCTGGGCCACCGCGCTCACCCCGTCGGCCGCCTCGCCGGCCATCTCGGTGTTGGGAACGTCGCCCAGTGCACGACGGAGCCGCGCCCGCGCGGTCCGCTCATCGTCCGCGATCATGATCCGCATCGTGTGGTCACGCGCTAAGGAGTACATCGCTCGCCAGGTCGGAGGTGGTGTCCGGGGGCCGCATCAGGGGAAGACTCAACTCGACGTTCGTGAAGCTGCCGCTCATTCGTCGTCGCACGAGCACGCGGCCGCGCACCGCGCCGTTCAGGGTTCGCTCGAACGCCGCCAGCTCGCTCACCACACCGTTCGTGCGGAAGCCGACGCTGATCTCCAGCCGCGAGGCGATGACACCGCCGCCCACGAGCGGGCGATCTTCCGGCGGCGCGCCGAGCGACGCGATGGCCGTCGCGAGGGTGCCGGGTGGGACGACGGCGCGCAGCATCTCGGCGTCGGTAATGCCGGAGACCATCCCGTCGATGCCGTACACGGCGCAATACGCATCGGCGATCAGCAACTCGCCTTCCACGTCGTGGGCGGGGAGGTCCAGCGCATCCAGGCAGAGGCGGAGCAGCCTCGCCAGCGACTGCGCGCGTGCGTCGACCGCCTCCGCGCTCACGTCACAACTCTCCTCCAAAGCGCGAAGCGACGCCAGCACCGCCGGTTGATGCACCTGCGCGCGACACACGTCGCGCTCCGCTTCCTCGAGCGCCTCGTTCACCTCGCGCACGACGCTCGACCGCGCCGCCGCCCAATGGGTGAGCATGTGGGCGCGCGCGAACGCGACCGTCGCGCCGTAGACGACGAAGACACGCAGCCCGAACATCGACAGCGCGCTCGCCATCGCCAGGTCCGGACCCACGAGCGCGTTGACGATCGGGATGAGCTGCTCGTGCACCCAGATCACCGCGAACACTGCCACGACGTGGAGGCCGGCCACCCACCCCCGCCCGACGTCGTCGCGCCGCAGGCGCTCCACGAGCTCCGCGGCGGCAAAGGCCATCAGATAGAAGGGGATTTCCCGGAGCTGGCCGACGAACAGCGGACCGAGTGGCTCGACGTCCGGGCCCAGCTTCCGGACCTGGAGGAGCATGAGCACCATGGGTTGCACGAGCAGCACGACCAGCCAGCCGAGCGCCAGGCGAGTGAGCCACACCCGATGCGACAGCGGCTTGTCGATCGGCTCCTGTTCCGGCGCCGCCCCGGCCTCGACCGACGACCGCAGCGCGCGCATCGGAATGTCGATCCGCGTCTCGGCGCCGTGGTGACCGATCTGACGCAGGCCGAACACGAAATCGTCGCCGTACATGGCGGCCAGCCGCGCCCGCGTGTTCGTCATCCCCCGTCCCTGTCGCCCCCGCTGGCGCGGCTCCATCAGGCCGGGACCGTCGTCGCGCACGAGCACCAGCAGGCGCGTGCCCTCCTCGATCGCGCGGACGATCACCGAGATGGTGCCTCCCTGCGCGTGCCGCCCGATGCCGTGCTGGATCGCGTTCTCGACGATGGGCTGGAGCAGCATGTGCGGCACGGCCGCATCGGCTGCGCGCGGATCGACGTCGATCTCCACGTGCAGGCGCTCCTCGAAGCGCGTGAGCTGAATGGAGAGGTACGCGCGGATGAAGTCGATCTCCTCGGACGCCGAGACGACCCGGCGCGAGGTGTGGCGGGCCGACTCGGCGAGCAG
>JBBQDE010000354.1:0-3563 GCA_038319425.1 Gemmatimonadales bacterium | reverse complement strand
CCATCCGCACTCGTTCCTCGACCTCGACACCGACGCCAGCGTGCAGGGGCTGCTCGACCGCTTCAAGGTCGACATGGCCGACATTCCCGTGGTCATCTGCCGCGGGCGCAACGTCCTCCGCAACCCGTCGAACCGCGAGATCGCCGACTGCCTCGGCTTCAACGAGGCTGTCGACGAGACGCAGGTGCGCGACATGGTGGTGGTCGGGGCAGGGCCGGCGGGATTGGCGGCGGCCGTGTTCGGCGCGTCGGAAGGGCTGGAGGTTCTGGTGATCGAGGCCGAGTCGCCGGGCGGCCAGGCCGGCTCGAGCTCGCGGATCGAGAACTACCTCGGCTTTCCAACCGGCATCTCGGGCCAGGAGCTCGCCGCGCGCGCCTTCGCGCAGTCGCAGAAGTTCGGCGCGAAGCTCATGATCGCTACCGCGGCCACGCGGCTCGCGTGCGACCGCAAGCCGTACGCGATCGACCTCGGCGACGGCGTTCGCGTGCCGGCGCGCACCGTGGTGATCGCCACCGGCGCCGAGTACCGGAAGCTGCCGCTCGACGACATCGAGCGATTGGAGGGGCAGGGGATCTACTACGGCGCCACGTTCATCGAGGCGCAGCTCTGCAGCGGCGAAGAGGTGATCGTGGTGGGCGGCGGCAACTCGGCCGGCCAGGCCGCGGCGTTCCTGGCGCAGTATGCGCGGCAGGTGCACGTGGTGGTGCGCGCGGGCGGGCTCGCCGACACGATGTCGCGCTACCTGATCCGGCGCATCGAGGAGCATCCGGCGATCCAGCTGCACACCCACACCGAGATCACCGCCGTCGATGGCAACGATCATCTCGCGCGCGTGTGCTGGCTCGACAAGCGCGCCGGCCGCAGCGATACGCGCGAGATCCGTCACGTCTTCCTGATGACGGGCGCCGTCCCCAGCACGGCGTGGCTCCGCGGCTGCGTCGCGCTCGACGATCACGGCTTCATCAAGACCGGCCCCGCGCTCCCGCCTGATGACCTGCAGGCGGCCGGCTGGCCGCTGGCGCGGCCGCCGCACCTGCTGGAGACGAGCCTGTCGGGCGTCTTCGCCGTGGGTGACGTGCGCGGCGGCAACGTGAAGCGCGTCGCCTCCGCCGTCGGCGAGGGCTCCATCGCCGTCTCCTTCGTTCACCAGGCCCTGCGCGAATGACCGCCCGCGATACCAGCGTGACCATGCGCGCATGCGCCGGCTCGCGTCGATGACGCCAGTCTCACGCGGCTTCAAGGGACGACGACCCGCCGCCGACACAGCCAGCCGTCTGCCGCCCGGCCAGTACGAGACGCACGACTTTCCCGTTCTCTCCGCCGGACCCACGCCGCAGGTGCCAATTGACACCTGGAGCCTCACGCTGCGCGATCCGCGCGGGCCGTCGGCGCGATGGAGCTGGGATGAGCTTCAGGCGCTGCCGAGGGAGCGGATCACGCGGGACATCCACTGCGTCACCAAGTGGTCCAAGTTCGACACGCAGTGGGAGGGGGTGTCGGTGGATACGCTACTCGCGGCCGCGAAAACGCAGGGCGTGGAGCCGGCGCCGTACGTCGTGGCGTCGTCCTATGGCGGATACACCACCAACCTGCCGCTCGCCGACCTCACCGACGGCAAGGGCTGGGTGGCGTTCGGCTACGACGGCGCGCCCCTCGCGCCCGAGCACGGCGGACCCGCACGATTGCTCGTGCCGCACCTCTACTTCTGGAAGAGCGCGAAGTGGTTGCACGAGCTGCACATGCTGGAGCGCGACGACGCGGGATTCTGGGAAGTGAACGGATACCACATGCGTGGCGATCCCTGGCGCGAGCAGCGCTACACCGGCGACGAATGAGCACCGGGCCGCTGGCGACGGACTCCGTGATCGCCTGGCGGCTCGCGACCGTGGTCGAGAATCGCCGGGAGACGTCGCGCACGCGCACGCTCCTGCTCGACGTGGCGGACTGGCCGGGACATCGCGCCGGCCAGCACGTGGATGTGCGGTTGACGGCGGAGGATGGCTATCGCACCGAGCGCAGCTACTCCATCGCCTCGGCGCCGGAGGCGGCGCACCTCGCGCTCACGGTCGAGCGGCTGGACGATGGCGAGGTATCGCCCTATCTCGTCGACGAACTGCGGGCCGGCGACACGCTCGAGCTGCGCGGACCGATCGGGGGCTATTTCGTCTGGGAGGCGAAGGAGGGCGGTCCGCTCCTGCTCGTGGCTGGCGGATCGGGCATCGTGCCGCTGATGGCGATGCTGCGCCACCGCGCCGTCGCGGCCGCCCACCTCCGCTCGGCCGGCGCGCGCCCGATCGAGGCGCGCCTGCTCTATTCGTCGCGCAACTGGACCGAGGTGATCTACCGCGACGAGCTGGCCGCGCTCGCGGCGAGCGACCCGACGCTCGACGTGCGGCACACCCTCACGCGTGAAGCGGACCCGGCGTGGCGCGGCCTTCACCGCCGGATCGATCGCGCGATGCTCGAAGAGATCGCGTGGCCAGCGGCCGAGCGCCCGCACGCCTTCGTGTGCGGCCCCACGCCGATGGTGGAAGCGGTGGCGAATGCGCTGGTCGAGCTGGGCCACGATCCAGCACGTGTGAAGACCGAACGGTTCGGTCCTTCGGGCTGAACCGGACGCCAACGATCGACCTGCGGAACGTGACGCATCGCGTGCTGAGCGGTCATTCCCGGGTACGTCGCGATGCGCCCCGCCGTGTCGGTCGTGCGGTCCCGATTCCGGGACCCTAGCGCGGATCCCAGGGATACGACCACATCATGCCGTCACGCCGCACGCGCTTCCTGAGCGTCAGCCTCGCGCTGCTCGCGAGCATTCCAGCCTCCGCACGGGGCCAGAACACGGCGCCCCTTCGCGATCCAATCGAGGCCGTGGGTCGTGAGGATTCGGTGCAGCGCGTCAGCCGGCTTCGCCGCCTCCTCGCGCGCATCGCACGCCGTAGCGCCGACAGCACGGCCCGCGCCGGGGCCACCGACTCGGTGATGCTCGCCGGCTCGCCGGTCGCGGATGCCTCGACGGAGGAGCACGCCTTCAAGTCGAACAAGGACAGCGTCGAGTGGGTGAGCAAGCGCACGGCGGCGGAGCGCGCCGATGGCTACCGCGTCGTCGTGGACCTGTTCGCGCGACAGCTGTACGTGATCGACCAGGGGGACACGCTGCGCGCCGCGCCGGCCGCCACTGCCTTGAACACCACGCTCAACTTTGGTGGCCGCAGCTGGCGGTTCGAGACGCCGCGCGGCGTGCGCAAGGTGCTCGCCAAGGAAAAGGAGCCGGTGTGGCGTCCGCCCGACTGGCACTTCGCCGAGGTGGCGCTGGAGCACAACCTCAACCTCCGCACGATCTCGCGAGGACAGGTCATCCGCCTGCGCGACGGCACGCGGCTGAAGATCGAGGGCGACGAAGTGGGGATCATCGCCCCCGGCGAGAAGGAGTTCGTGCCGCTGGCGCTCGAGGACCACATCGTGTTCGACAACACGCTGTTCGTCCCGCCGCTCGACACGAAGCAGCGGCAGGTCGCCGGCGAGCTCGGCCACTTCCGCCTCACGCTGGGCGACGGCTTCATGCT
>JBBQDE010000353.1:0-3567 GCA_038319425.1 Gemmatimonadales bacterium | reverse complement strand
GGCCGTCGAAGCCGAGCTCGGTCTCCTTGCCGCGCTCCGGTTTGAGGTCGGGGTTGCCGATCGTGTTCGGTGTGATGGCGCTGGAGCCGCCCGGGCCCTGTGCCGGAGAGTACGAACGCAGCGCGCTGAACGCCGCCGGCTGCCGCCCCGACTCACCGTAGGCCGCGCGCAGCTTGAGGCTGTTGACGTACTCGTTCGTGCGCCAGAATGGCTCCTCGTTCACCACCCACGCCGCGCTGAACTTCGGATACGTCACATACTTGAAGTCCTGGCCGAACGCGCTGTTGTTGTCCACCCGCAGCGCGGCGGTGACGAACAGGCGATCCTTCCACCCGAACTGCTGCTGGCCGTACGCGCCGATGGTGGTGTTCGTCGTGTCCGTCTGCGTTGCCGTGGCTGGGTTGGATACCGCGCTCACCGTCTCCACGCCGAGGCCCGGAAAGCCGGCTCCGCCGAGGAAGCTCGCGTTGAGCTCAGTGCGGAAGAACTGTCCGCCGAGCGAGGTCGTCGAGCGGAGAGCCTTGGTGAGATCGAACTTCGCCGATGCCACGTAGTCGCCGGACGCGATGGTGTTGCGCCGGATGGTCTGGCCAATGCTGCCCGCCGCCGCCGTGGCGCCGATGAACGCGGCGAGGTCGGGGGTGGCGAAGTGCTCGATCGCGCGGCTGTCGTCGCTCGTGAGGTCGATGCCGGCCACCACACGCTGGCTGAACCAGGTCGTGGGCCGATGGTTCAGCGTCATGCTGCCGGTGAACCGGTTGATCCCCTGCGCATTGTCGTACAGCGTTTGCGGGACCTCCGGCGGAAAACCCGGAAAGTGGCCGCGCGCGGCGGTGAACAGCACGGAGTGTCCGGCGATCGCGCCCAGCAACGCCGAGGCGCCGACGTCTGCCCCAAGGTGGTTGGAGAGGTTGACGTAGTTGAGGCTCGTGCCGAAGTCCACCTTCTCGCTCGGCGCGATGCTGAGGTTGGTGTGGAAGGCGGCTTGGCGGAACGAGTTGTTGGGCTCGACGCCCAAGTCGTTCTGGTAGGAACCGGAGGCGTAGTAGCGCACGACGTCGCGTCCGCCGGAAACGGAGCCGGTGTACTGGCGCGTCTGTCCCGTGGTGAACAGCGGCGTGCCGCGATCCGCCTCGGCCTGCACGCCATTCCACGTGACGATCTCGCCGGCGGCATTGCGCGCATAGTTGGTGGGGACGCGATTGGCCGCATCGCGAAACCAGAGCACGCCGTCCTGCACCTGCAGGTTCACGTTCGGCTTTCCGCTGGACGCGCCCTTCTTCGTGATGATCTGGATGACGCCGTTGGCGGCTTCGGTGCCATAGATCGTGGCCGCGGCAGGGCCCTTGATGATCTCTATGCTCTCGATGTCTTCCGGATTGATGTCGTTGAGCCGGCCCGACACGTTGGAGCCCTGCCCGCCAAGGCGTCCGCCCGGCGCCACCGGACCGGCCCGCGTCGAGTTGTTGACGCGAACGCCGTCGATGTAGAGCAGCGGCGAGTTGTCCAGCCCGATGCTGCTGCGGCCGCGGATCTGGATGGTCGGCCCCGCGCCGAGCCGTCCCGAGCTCTGCGCGATGATCACGCCGGGCGCGCGCGCGCCGATGAGGGTGGTGAGGCTCTGCGCCGCCGACTTCTGCGTCGCCTCCGGCGCGCTGATCGTCGTCACCGAGTTGCCGATCGACCGGCGAACCTCGCCACCGGCCGTCCCGGTCACCACCACTTCGTCCAGCGAGGTGGCCTGCGGCTGGAGCTGCACGTTGGAGGTCGTGGTTCCGCTACCTGCGACCGAGACCGGCTGCCGGAGCGACGCATAACCCAGCCGTCGAACGCTCAGCACCTGATCACCGCCCGGCACGCCGACGATGCGGAACCGTCCGTCGTCCGTGGTCACGGCGCCGAGGCGGGTGCCGTTGACCTGGACAGTAACGCCGGGAAGGGGACGATTGCTCCGCGCCTCCGTGACCTGCCCGGTGATCGTCGCGGTCGCCTGTTGCGCGAGCGCGCCATTGCCCCCGACGAGCAGAGCGATGAGGATGGCCACACCGTACGCCGCGACCCGACTCGTCCACGCCCTCGTTCGATACAGAGTTGTTCGCATCATCAGCTCCTGGTGGTGGATCACTGCGGTGTGGACGTGCCTTGCCATGCATGACCGCGGACGATGCGTCCGGGCTTCGCGCCGGTGTGCCGGCCGTCGCGCACTACTTCGGTGCCGTTCACGAACACCTCACGCACTCCGGTCGAGAGCACGTGCGGCTTCTCATAGGTGCTGAGCTCATTGATCGTCGCGGGATTGAACATCACGACGTCGGCGAACATGCCGGGACGCAGCAGCCCGCGATCGCCGATCAGCAGCCGCTCCGCCACCGCCCCGGTCATCTTCCGCACGGCGTCCTCGAGCGGGATGATGTGCTCGTCGCGCACGTACCGGCCGAGGATCCGCGTATACGTGCCGTAGGCGCGCGGATGCGTCATCCCGCGCGCGCTGTCCGGATCCTGTCCGCTCGCGTCGGTGCCGATCTTGATCCACGGCTGCGTGAGCGTGAGACGCACGTTGTCCTCGCTCATGAGGAAGTAGATCGTGCCGATGCCGCCCGGCTCGCTGAGCACGAGATCCATCAGCGTCTCGAGCCAGTCCTTGCCCGTGCCGGCGGCCACTTCCGACAGGCGATGCCCCGACCACTGCTGGTTCTGCGGCGCGCGCAGCGTGGTGAGGAGCACGCCCTGCGGCGTCGCCTGCTCGCACAGGCTCTCCCAGTAGCTCGTGGGATGCGCGAACTCGGCGCGGATCTGCGCGCGCATCGCCGGATCGGCGAGGCGCTGCTTCAGCTGCCCGTCCGCGTCGAAGCGCGGCGGAAAGCAGGCGGCGAGCCCGGTGCCGCCCGCCGTGTACGGATACATGTTGGCCTGCACGTCGAGGCCCGCCGCGCGCGCCGAGTCGATCTTGGCGATCATTGCCGGCAGCTTGCCCCAGTTGGCGGTGCCCGCGGCCTTCAGATGGTAGAGCTCCACCGGCACGCCGCCTTCCTTCCCGATGCGGAACGCCTCGTCCATCCCTTCGAGGACCTTGTCGGCTTCCGACCGCATGTGGGTGATGTACAACCCGCCATAGGGCGCCATCGCCTTCACGATCTCGATCAGCTCCTCGGTGCTCGCGTAGTTGCCCGGCGGGTAGATGAGGGCCGTGCCGAGACCGAACGCGCCGTCCTCCATCGCACGGCGCATCGCGCCGCGCATGGAGTCGAGGGCGGCAGCCGAGGCCGCGCCCATGCGCAGCCCCATGCCGTACTCGCGCAGCGTGCTCGCTCCGACGAACGAGCCGAAGTTCGGCGACACGCCGTTCGCTTCCATGGCGCGAAGCCAGCTGTCGAACCCGCGTGGGCCGAGGAAGCGCCGCGCCGCGTCGGTCGCGGGGCGGTCGCCCGCGCGGCCGCCGATCGTGAGCTCGCTCACGGGCGCGGCGGTGTACGCCTCGCCCATGATCTCGGTGGTGACGCCCTGCGTCAGCTTGCCCACGCTGCGCCCGTCGCCGTTCAGGAAGCCACCACCGCCACTCTGGATGTC
>JBBQDE010000352.1:0-3582 GCA_038319425.1 Gemmatimonadales bacterium | reverse complement strand
CGAGGCGCACGCGCCCTGCCGTGCGCGCAGCAGTGCCTCGGGGAGCCGCTCGTCGTCGAGCACCGCGTCCATCTCTCCGTCGCTCAGCTTCCGCTCGACGGCGGCCAGCTCCGCGTCGGAGTCGCGCGCGATGAGGCGCGCGACGAGCTGCGCGTCGTCACGGGTGAGATGATGTCGAGTGTCAGCGAGAATCATGTCGCCATCTCCTTCTCGTCAAATGATGCCCGCGCCGGCCCCGGGCATGAGCGAAGGGTCTATCATTGTGACGACTCGAACCGGCGGTCGTTACCGCATCGGCGAGCGCCAGCCGCGGGGTATCGACGTCGCGCCGTGCGCCGCGTCACCGGAACTCACGCATCCAACGCCGGATATCGCACGGGCGGCGACACAGTGAACGGCGGCCCGATCAGGGGGTAGCATTGGATCGGTTTCGCACGTCAGGGTGGCGAGCGTCCCGTCGCCCTCCGTACCTTACCTGCGGACTTCACCCGCGTTCTCGAGGAGCTCGTGCTGTACTTCTGCATCCCCGCCTACAACGAGGCCCCCACCGTCGGCCTGCTGCTCTGGCGGCTCCGCACGGTGTTCCAGGAGCAGCCGCGTGAGTACGAGGTGCTCGTGTTCGATGACGGGAGCACCGACGCCACCGCCGAGACGCTCGCACCGTATCGGAAGGTGATGCCGCTCACGATTCTGGGCGGCACTCGCGTCGGCTATGCCGCCGCGGTGGATGCGCTGTGCCGCGAAGCCTCGCGCCGTACACGATACCCCCGGCGCGACGCCGTGATCCTCCTCCAGGCCGACTTCACCGACCAGCCCGAGCACCTGCCGGAGCTGATCAAGCGCTTCGACGGCGGGGCGGACATCGTGGTGGCCGAGCGGCCCGCCGATACCGCGACCGTGCCGCCCCCGGTGCGCTCGCTTCGCCGGCTGGTGCCGTGGGTGGTCCGCCCGTTCGTGAGCGTGGCCGGCGTGCGCGACCTGTTTTCATCGCTTCGCCTGTTCCGCGTGTCGGTGATCCGCGATCTCGTGAAGGAGCGCGGCGATGCGCTCTTGCTCGAGGGCGACGGCTGGAGCGCGAACGCCGACCTCCTCCTTCGCGCGGCGCCGCGCGCGCGGCGCGTCGAGACGGTGGAGCTCTCGCCGCGCTACGACGTACGCGAGCGGCCGTCGCGCATCCGGCCGTGGACCGATGCGATGACGCTGCTGCGCTTCGCGCGCGGCGCGCGTGGCCGGAGCATCCGGGCCGTGCGCTCATGACGGCCGCGCTGTACCCGTTGCTGCGCGGCGGCGTGGCGCTCGCACTCTTCCTCCTCGGACACCCCGCCTCGGGCCAGGATCACGGCGGCGCGCCCATTCCCGTGCCTTTCGGCGTGGGCGAGCGGCTGGAATACGACGTGAGGTTCGGCAAGCTGCACGTCGGTAACGGTTCGATGGAAGTCGCCGACGTGCAGGACGTCCGTGGGCGCTCCACCTGGCATACGATCTTCCAGGTGCGCGGCGGCACGTTCTTCTATCGCGTGAACGATCAGTACGAGAGCTGGATCGACCGCCACACGGGCAACTCGCTGCGGTTCAAGCAGGACTTGAACGAGGGGCGCCGCGACGTGGAGCGCGTGTTCGAGATCTTTCCGGAGCGTGGCGTCTTCCAGGTGGGCGGGGAGGACACGACGCAGACGAGCGTGAAGAATCCGCTCGACGACGGTTCGTTCCTCTACTTCCTGCGCACCATCCCGCTCGCGGTAGGTGAGACGTATGTGTTCGAGCGCTATTTCCGACCCGACCGCAATCCGGTCACGATCAAGGTGCTGCGCAAGGAGCACATCGAGGTGGAGGCCGGCGAGTTCGATGCGATCGTGGTGCAGCCGGTCATCAAGACGACGGGCATCTTCTCCGAGAACGGCCACGCCGAGATCTGGCTTTCGGACGACGAGAACCGCATCATGCTGCAGATGAAGTCGGGTCTCTCGTTCGGCTCCCTCAACCTGTATCTCAAATCGTACCGCCCAGCGCAGGCCGGGGCGACCGCCCGCCGGCCGTAGCACCTGACAGCGCCGCCGGCGAGGCCGATCTCGCTCGCGTTCGCACCGTCCCTGTCGCCGTCCGTCCGAACAAGGTGGGCGCGGACGACTTCGCGCAGCCGCCCGGCGACGACCGCAGCTTCGGCGCCTTCCTCCGCGCCCTTCCCGACGTCCTCGTCGCGCGCGACTTCCGCGCCGTCGTCGCGGCGATCGCCGCGGCCGCCCGACGCGAGCGCGGCGTCGTCATCATGCTCGGCGGCCACATCGTGAAGACCGGGCTTGCGCCGGTGCTCATCGAGCTCATGTCGCGACGCGTGGTCACGCACGTGGCGATGAACGGCTCGGCGGCGATCCACGACTACGAGGTCGCCCGCTTCGGCGCCACATCGGAGGATGTCGCCGCCGGGCTCAAGGACGGCACATTCGGCATGGTCGAGGAGACCGGCCGCGAGATGAACGAGGCGTTTGTCGCGGGCATGCTGGCCGGACGCGGCATGGGAGAGACGCTCGGCGTGGCACTCGAGCAGTCGGCGTCGCTCGCTCATCCCGAGCTCTCGCTGCTCCTGGCCGCGCGGCGGCTCGGCATTCCGCTCTCCGTGCATGCGGCGCTGGGTGCCGAGATCATTCACCAGCATCCGGCGGCCAGCGGCGCCGCGATCGGCGACACAAGCCACCGCGATTTCCGCCGGCTCGCCCACTCGCTCATCCGACTCGACGACGGCGGCGTGGTGCTCAACCTGGGCAGCGCGGTGATCATGCCCGAGGTGTTCCTCAAGGCGCTCACGATCGCGCGCAACCTCGGCGCGGGCAAGCCGCAGGGATTCACGAGCGTCGACCTCGACATGCAGCGCCACTACCGGCCGCGCATGAACGTCGTGCAGCGCCCAACGCTGCAGAGCGGCAAGGGCTACGAGATCACCGGGCACCATGAGATCATGGTGCCGCTGCTCGTGTGGGCGGTGATAGAGGAGCTCTCGTAGGGGCGGCGAGCGCTCCGCGCCGCCTGACCGCCAAGGGCGTTGCCGTTAGCGAGCGACGCGAGGCGCCCCGTACGGGCCGGCCGCGCAGCGGCCCGGCGCGCGCCGTAAGCGAAGAGCCGACGCATCGCGTCGGCTCTGGCGTCCCGTAAGCACGCCGCGCGTAGCGCGGCGAGCGCCCTCAGTATGACTTGCCAGACCACTTCTCCCGCAGCCGCCGCGCGGTATCCGGGCTGAAGATCCGGATCACCAGATAGATCAGCGCGCCGACGATCGCGACCTTGATCGCGAGACCGAGCAGGCCGCCGAAGACGCCCAGCAAAACGCCGAACAGGCCGAACACGAGCTTGAGCACGAACAGCCCGGCGATGGCGAACAGGCCGATCATGAAGATGGTGCGCAACATCGAGCGGTCTCCCTTGCGAGTCTGGCGTCCGTACGCGCGCGTGGCGTTGGTTGTTTCATCGAGGCCGAGGCCCTGACCCTCTGGCTCGGGCGCCCACGCGCGGTGAGATTGCGCCCATGCGCACCTTCCACGCAAGCCGTCCGCCCGCCGCGTGACGAGCGTCCCCGACCTGGTCGTCCTC
>JBBQDE010000351.1:0-3588 GCA_038319425.1 Gemmatimonadales bacterium | reverse complement strand
AAGAGCCGGTGTGGCGCCCGCCCGACTGGCACTTCGCCGAGGTGACGCTGGAGCACAACCTCAAGCTGCGCACGATCTCGCGAGGACAGGTCATCCGCATGCGCGACGGCACGCGGCTCAAGATCGAGGGCGACGAAGTGGGGATCATCGCCCCCGGCGAGAAGGAGTTCGTGCCGCTGTCGCTGGAGGACCACATCGTCTTCGACAACACGCTGTTCGTCCCGCCGCTCGACACGAAGCAGCGGCAGGTCGCCGGCGAGCTCGGCCACTTCCGCCTCACGCTGGGCGACGGCTTCATGCTTCATGGCACGCCATACGCCAGTTCCATCGGCGCGAATGTCACACACGGATGCATCCGCCTCGCCGACGAGGACATCGAGTGGCTGTTCGAGCACGTGCCAGTGGGCACGAAGGTCTACATCTACTAGCGTCGTGAGCCACCGCGACCACGTGCGCGAGGCGCGCGCCGGCCTCGCACGCGTCGCCGCCGCCGAGCGGGACTTTCTCGACGGCCATCCGTACCGGCTGCTGCACAAGTTCGATCCGAGGGCCGCCGCGTATACGGTCCGCGTGGCGGCTGACCAGTCGCTGCCGCCCGAGCTGCCGGCGATGGTCGCGGGCGTACTGCGCCACGCCGCCGACGCGCTCGATGCGCTCGCCGCCGCGCTGTCGGAGCCCGGCCGGCCCGGAAAGTCGCCGCGCTTTCCGATCCACGACTCGCTGCCGGAGTTCGCACAGCGCAGCCGTCGCTCGCTGGCGGGCATGCCGGACGAGGCGCAGGCGACGATCGAGGCGCTGCAGCCCTACCATACCTTCGGCGGCTTTCACCTCGACCTGCTCTGGCTGCTGCGCGAGTTGAACGCCGCTGGCGCGCCGCGACTCGCCGCCGGCTCACTGCGCGACGATTCCACCCTCGGCGTGAACACCGCCCGGCACGTCGAGATCACCGGTGCACTGCAAGCGAGCAACGGTGCGTTCGAGCACGAGGCAGTCATCGCCACCGTGACGGCGCGGGTGGCGGGGCCAGACCCGAAGCTCGATCTCTTTCTCACGCCGAGCTTCGAGCTGGCGTTCGCCGAGAGCGGGCCGGCGCGCGGCGCCGCACTGGTGGCGACCCTGGGCGCCATCTGCGATCGCGTCGAGCATGACGTCATCGCGTCGCTGGAGCCCGCGCTGAGGCGCGGCTAGCCCATCAGGGGCTGAGCAGCGCGAGCACGTCCTCGCGCGCCACGTCGCCGAAGTAGTCCGACGGCTCCACCGCCTGCAGCGCCCGCTCCACCGCCGTTCGGTCATACGGCACGCCCACCAGCCGCGCCTCGAGCTGCGCCACGTCCTCGCGCCCCATGAAGTCGCCGAAGATTCGCGCCGCCGCGATGTGGCCGTCCTTCACATCGAGGCGCACGTCGAGCTCACCCGCAGGAAAGCGCCGCGCGCGCTGCACGTTGCTGGGCGGGTTCTCGCCGTAGTTCCAGCTCCAGGTGCCGTATTTCGTCGCCACCAGCGCGTGCACGGCGTCCCAGTCGGCGTTCGTGAGCTCGATCTGCGGAATCTGCTCACGGTCGCGGGTGCCGAAGATTCGCTCGATGATGCGCTCGCGCAACTCGACGACGTCCAGCGGGGCCTGGAGGAACTCGCTGATGTTCGCGACGCGGCTGCGGATGCTCTTCACGCCCTTGCTCTCGACCTTGCCCGGCTTGGGGCGCAGCGCGGCCGTGACCGCGTCGAGGTCGGAATCCAGCAGCAGCGTGCCGTGACTGAACATCCGGGCGGGCGCGGCAAATTGCGCGTTGCCGGAGATCTTGCGGCCGCCGGCGAGGATGTCGTTGCGGCCCCCCAACTCGGCGGGCACGCCTAGCGCGTGCAGCACCTCGATCACCGGCCGGGTGAAGTGGTCGTACCGGTTGAACCGCGCCTTCACGTCCGGCGTCATGAAGCTGAAGTTCAGGTTGCCGGTATCGTGATACACCGCGCCACCCCCCGAGACGCGGCGCACGACGGTGACGCCGCGCTCGGCCACGACGTCGGCGTCGATCTCCTCGATCGTATTCTGGTTCCGGCCGATGATGATCGCGCGATCGTTCACGTAGAAGAGCAACACGTCCTCCCCGGCCGGCTTGGAGCGGAAGACGTACTCTTCGAGCGCCAGGTTGATGCGGGCGTCGGTGATGCCACGGTTGTCGACGAAGAGCATGCGGGACGACTAATCGGCGACGGCGGCGTGACGGAGTCGCCGGCCTCGCCATTGCGCCGTGCGCCCGGGCGGCACAAGATCAACGGTTCGCGCCGTCATCAGAACGCCGCACCGGGAGGATCGCCTCATGCCCGCGCCATCCCGCACCCCGCCGGGCGCCCTCGGTCCGATCGTCTTTCCGCCATATCGGCCTGGTCGCACGCCCACCGGTTCCACCACGCAGCGCGAGCGCATCAAGTCCATCGACATCGTACGCGGGGCGGTGATGGTGCTCATGGCGCTCGATCACGTGCGCGTGTTCTCGGGCGTGCCGGCGGGCGGTTCCACGCCGGCGCTCTTTCTCACGCGGTGGGTCACCAACTTCTGCGCACCCATCTTCTTCTTTCTCGCCGGCACCGGCGCGTATCTCTATGCGCACAAGGTGGGCGACCGAGGCGTCGTGGCACGCTGGCTGGCGGTGCGAGGCGCGTGGCTGGTGCTGCTCGAGCTCACCGTGCTCCGGCTCGCGTGGACGTTCAACGTCGACTACGCGCACTTCATCCTGGCGGGCGTCATCTGGTCGCTCGGCCTCTCGATGATCGTGCTGGCGGCGCTGGTGTTCCTCCCGCTGCCGCTCATCGCCGCGTTCGGCGTGGGCATGATCGTCCTGCACGACGCAGTACGAGCGCTGCTCGTGCACAGCTTTCCCCAGCTCGTCGACGGCGACGCACCGTGGTACGCGTCGCTGCTGTACTTCGGTGGACCCATTCAGCTTGCCGGCCCGGACGGACCGACGCTGTTCGTGCTCTACTCGCTGTTCTCGTGGGTGGGCCTGATGGCTGCCGGCTACGCGTTCGGCGTGGTGTTCAGCTTCGAACCGGCGCGCCGTCGCCGCGTGCTCATCACACTGGGCGCCGTCGCCGTCGCCGCCTTCCTCGTGCTGCGCGGCCCCGACCTGTACGGCGACCCGCGGCCGTGGAGTGGCGCGACGAACGGACCGCCCGCCTGGATGCGCTTCCTCGCCACCAGCAAGTATCCGGCGTCGCTCCTGTTCATCCTCATGACGCTGGGGCCGATGTTCCTCGTCATGCCCGCGCTCGAGCGCGCACATGGCCCCATCTCGAACACGCTCGCCGTGTTCGGGCGCGTGCCGCTCTTTTTCTACCTGCTGCACATCCCGCTCATCCACGCCGTCGCGATGCTCGTGTCGCTCGTGCGAGGCGACGACGGACTCCCCTGGCTGATCGGCAACCATCCCGTGATGATCGGCCCCGCGCCGGAGGGTTATCGATGGAGCCTGCCGCTGCTCTACGCTGTCACGGCGCTCTGTGTAGCGATGCTGTATCTGCCATGCCGCTGGTTCGCGGCGCGGCGAGCGGCGCATCCCGCGTCCTGGATGCGCTATCTCTAACGCCGTC
>JBBQDE010000350.1:0-3589 GCA_038319425.1 Gemmatimonadales bacterium | reverse complement strand
AGCTCGCGGCCGAGCATCTGCTGCATCCCACATTCGCCGTGCTGGCGGTGGGGCGAGAGACCACGGAGACGGACGTCACCTACCGCGAGCGGATCCGCGCCGCGCTGGTGGATTCCGACGAAGTGAAGCACTTCGACGACGAGGTGTGGCAGCGGCTGGCGGCGCGCACCTTCTACGCCGGCGGCGACGCGAGCGACGCGTCGGCGTACGAGACGATCAAGGCCCGCCTGGTCGACATCGAGCACGAGCGGCCGAAGCAGGAACGCAACCGCTTCTTCTATCTGGCCGTGCCGCCGAGCGTGTTCGAGCCGATCGTGCGGCACCTCTCCACCAGCGGTCTCGTGCCGAAGCACGAGAACCCGAAGGAGCGGCCGTGGGCGCGCGTCGTCGTGGAGAAGCCGTTCGGCCACAGCCTTGACACGGCCAAGTCGCTCAACGCGCTCGTGCTCTCGCTGTTCGCCGAGCATCAGCTCTACCGGATCGACCATTACCTGGGGAAGGAGACGGTCCAGAACGTCCTCGTGTTCCGGTTCGCGAACTCGATCTTCGAGCCGCTCTGGAACCGGGCGCACATCGCGCACGTGCAGATCACGGCGGCGGAGGAGGTGGGCGTGGAGCTGCGCGGCAAGTACTACGAGGAAGCGGGCGTCGTGCGCGACATGTTCCAGAACCACCTGCTCCAGCTGCTCGCGCTGACGGCGATGGAGCCGCCCCCGTCGATGACGGCCAACGCGGTGCGCGACGAGAAGGTCAAGGTGCTGAAGTCGATCCGCTGGCTCACGCCGGAGAGCATCCCCACGAGCGCCGTGCGGGCGCAGTACGCGCCGGGCACGATCAAGGGGAAGCCGGTCGTGTCGTACCGCGAGGAGCCGGACGTGGCGAAGGAGTCGACCACGCCGACGTTCGCCGCGGCGCGCTTCTACGTGGACAACTGGCGGTGGCAGGGCGTGCCCTTCTACCTGCGCAGCGGCAAGCGGCTGGGGAAGCGTGTGTCGGAGATCGCCGTGCAGTTCCACGAGCCGCCGCACCTGATGTTCGGCCGCGCCGACGGGCAGGCGCCGCTCCAGCCGAACGCACTGGTGATGCGCGTGCAGCCGAACGAGGGGATCTCGCTCAACTTCGAGGTGAAGGTGCCGGGCGCCGCGGTGGCGATGACCCAGCACGTGGAGGTGGCGCCGGTGGAGATGGACTTCACCTACGCCGAGGCGTTCGGCGAAACGGCGGCGCCGGCGTACGAGACGTTGCTCCTCGACGTGATGATCGGCGAGATGACGCTCTTCCTGCGCAGCGATGAGGTGGAAGCGGCGTGGAAGATCATCGACCCGCTGGTCTGCTACTGGGAGGAGAACGCGCCGGACGTCATGGCGACGTACGCCGCCGGCAGCTGGGGACCAAAGGAAGCCGACGACCTGATCGCGGCGGACGGAGCGGCCTGGCGAACACCCTGACCGCCGGTGACGGGGATACGCTGATTTGCTGAACAGCAGCTAGCGAGGTGGGAGCGGGGAGCGGGGGGCATTGAGCAATGGGCGGTGAGTAGCATGCCACTCACTGCCCATTGCTCACCGCACCATGCCCCTCGCTTCCGGCTCTCGACCTTCCATTGCGCATAAGGCAAGGAGGGCGCAGTGCAGTTACATCTTGGGCTTCATCGTCTTGGGCTTCATCGTCTTGCCCTTCCCCTTCGCTGCAATCCGCTGCTGCGGATCGTCGGACGCGTTCACGTAGGTCATTGCGAAGGGCCCCTGCGCCGTCACCTCGACCACGGCGCGACCTCGCGTCGCGGCGTAGTGATGGGCGTTGGCCTTCGCATCGGCGCTCTGCCCCTTCTTGAGCACCGTCATCTTCTTCATCGTCGCGGCGTTCAGTGTGTCACCCATGCCGAGCAACAGCGTGCCCTGCTTCACCGTCACGTGCTCGTCGGTCGGGTGCCAGTGCGGCGGGATGCGGTAGCCGGCCGGAAAGGAGAGCTCGACGGCGAACGGGCCGCTCTTGCCCGGATCACCGGAGACGACGGCCATCTTCGCACCGTGCGGAAAAACGGCGGGCGCCGGTCCCCACTTGAGCGCGCCGGCCTTCTGCGCGTGCGATGGGAATGCGACGACCATCAGGGCGAGCGCGGGAGCCGAAACCAAGCGCGCGATACGGAATATCCTGGACATTCGAGGCCTCCTTGGACGGGGTGAGCTCTCTCTCGCCAGCCGCCGCGAACCGCGGCAGCGGGGGGGTCAGTCTGAACATGCGCCAACCGGGAAGGAGCGCAAGCATGTCTGGACGCGCGTGCCTGGGTGCTGCGCCGCAACGGCATGAGGAGAGCGCTCAAACGCCGGAAAAGTCGATGAATCCCCGCCCTGCGTCGGTGCTCGTGAGCTTCACGCGCACTCGGTCTCCCACGTCCATCCCCGCTTCGCCCTTCGTGACGCGCCCCTCCGCCGGCGGCGACAGCAGGCGCACGTAAGTGCCGTCGCGGTTCACGCCGGTCACGATGGCGTCGAACACGCTGCCGATGCGATGCTCGAGCAGCAGCGCGGCGGCGGCCTTACGTGCGATGCGCTCCACGCGGTTCGCGGCGTTCTCCCGCTCGGTGCACTGCCGGGCGATCGCATCGAGCTCGGCGTCGGAATACGGCGGCGGCGCCTTGGCGATCGCTGCCTTCACCAGCCGCTGGGTGACGAGATCCGCGTAGCGGCGGTTGGGAGCGGTGGCGTGCGAGTAGTCGTGCGCCGCCAGCCCGAAGTGCCCCTCGTCGTCGGCCGTACCGGGCTTGTCGAGCACGTACTCGCCCGGACCGAGCAGCTTGACGATTGTCAGCGACAGATCGGGAAAGCGGAGCGGATCGGCGGCGCGGCGTGCGCCGAGGAAGGCGGCCAGCGCGCGCGGATCTGGAGTCGCCGGCAGCGCGGCGCCGAACGTCGCCGCCACAACCACGATACGGTCCCAGCGCTTCGGCACCCGCACGACGCGGCGAATGGCCGAGCGCTGCTGCTCGGCGAGGTACCGGGCGATCGCGACGTTGGCGGCGATCATGAAGTCCTCGATCAGGTCGCGCGCACGGTTCTTTCGCGTCACGGTAATCGACTGGACCGTCCCGTTCTGGCCCACCGCGCTCGCCTCCACGGTGTCGAACTCGAGGGCGCCCGCCTGCTGGCGCAGCGACTTGAGCAGGCTCGCGGTGCGATCCTGCAGCCAGAGCTGTTCTTCCAGCCCTGGCATCGCGGCGACGACCGACGGCACCGGTCCGCGTCCCTCGAGCCACGAGCCGACGGTGTCGTAGGAAAGCTTCGCGTGATTGCGCAGGCGCGCGCGATAGACGTCTCGGCCCCGGACGGTGCCCTCCGTCGACAGCTCGAGCTCCACGACGACGACGAGCCGGTCGGCGCCGTCGAGCAGCGACGAGCGGTTCTCCGAGATCTCGCGCGGCAGCATCGGGTAGACAGCGACGCCGGTGTACACCGAGGTGGCATTGGCGGCGGCATGCGCATCGAGTGCCGAGCCTTTCGCCACGAACACATCCACGTCGGCAATGCCGATGCGAAGGCGCACGCCGCCATCCGGGAGCGACTCGGCGAGCTCCACCTGGTCGAGATCC
>JBBQDE010000349.1:0-3627 GCA_038319425.1 Gemmatimonadales bacterium | reverse complement strand
ATTCAGGTAGGTCGCGTCGCTCCACTCGGCGGGAAGCCCGAACGACACCACGGGAGGCGATGCGGTGGACGATCCGCAGCGCGCGTCGGCATGCCGCGGTGCGAACACCCAGTAGCCGCGCTCGGCCAGCGCTTCCTTGAGGAATCGAGAACTCGTCTCGCAGCTGCCGAAGCCGTGTGAGAAGAAAAGGATGGGCGCCGCGGTCGTGCCGTTCCCCTTCCCCTCCCACACGGCCACCCGGCGGCCCGCGAGCGTGATGACGCGGTCCTGCGCGCCGGCACGGGCGGCAAGGGCGAGGGCGAGGAAAACGCGTGGTGTCAGGCGCATGGTCTCCCAAGATAGACGCCGAGCAAACGCCGTGGTGTCGCGCGAGGAGATCCTCGCCTTCCAGCGCGTCGTGCGCCGGGTGCCGGTCGCCGAGGCCGTCACGCGCTACGCGGTGCGGGTGGTGCGGCTCAGTCGCCCGGGGAGCCGGGCGCACCCGACTTCATCCGCCAAATGGGTGTCGTACGGTGCGAGCGTGCGCGCGGCCCAAGCGCTCATCCTCGGCGCCAAGGCGCGCGCGCTGCTTCAGGGACGGGTCCACGTCACCTTCGACGACGTGCGCGCCCTCGCCCTGCCCGTGCTGCGGCATCGCGTGTTGCGCAACTTTTAGGTGCAGTCGAGAAGGTCATCACCGACCTGCTCATCGGGAAGCTGCTCGGCGCCGTGCCCGTCCCCCGCTCGGCGCTCTTGCGCGGCCTCGAGTCAGGACAAAAGGGGCACGGAGCGGTAGCGGGTCACGGGTTCTTCAGTGCGAGGGCGCGGCTCGCGCCACGCACCGTGTCGAAGAGCTCGTCGAACGGAGCGCCACCCTCCAGCGCGTCGCTGAGGCGGGAGAGCGCGGCGCGCTGTGATGGCGTGAGCGACTGCTGTGGACAGTCCAGCTCGAGGCGCACCGCGTCGGCGCAATCGCCGCGTTCGGCGGCAGCGGAATCGGACGCCAGCTCCACTGCGGACATGACGACGAGCCGCCGAAGACCCGAGGTCAGGCGATCGATCATTCGGGTCCGCGCATCGGAGCGGCGAATGGTCGGCCGCTCATGCCCCTGTGCGACGCCCGCCGCCGGAGTGCGCGCGCGAGCCACACGAAGACGGCGCCGACAGCGGCGAGCATCACCCCGCTGAGACCTTCCAGTGCACTGGAGCTGAACGCCGATCCATCCATGATCCACATGGCGACGAGGACAGCGGCGACGGCCAGGCAACAGGATCCGATGATGCCGAACAGCGTCGACATCACATGAAGGACGGCGTGATTGGACATGGCTCCTCCCGGGGGATGTCTTCCGTACCTCGGCCCGTGCGACTCTCGTGAGGACATGACGATAGCTCTCGGCCACAACGGCGGCGAGTGAGTGGGCCCACCCTCGCGATGCCACTCCCGCAACAACACGAGAATTCCGTTCTCTTTCTACGTGCTGACACGTCGCGCCAGACACCAGCCGAGACTTGATCCGCTCGTTCCGCCGTTTCCCCCCATTCCGTTCCGTCCCGGCGCGACTCACTGAGTCGAATGCAGTGAACCCTGGGCGCAATCGCGCCAGTCAGTCGGTCCCCCGTTCCTCCAGCGTGAGCTCGCTCGCGTGAAACTCGGCCATCCACACCGGCCGGCCGTCGTCCGTGGTGTGCTCGACGAGATACAGCTCGTCGCCTAACACGGCGACGACCGTCCCCGCATCGCCGACGCGCGGCTGCGGAGGCTCGGCGGTGGGACCATCCACCTCACGCGTCGGCACGGAAAGCGCCCGTACCCGGACGATGTCCGACAGAGCGAGCGCCGTCACCGGGCCCTCACGGGTTCACCGGTCTTTCGGCGCGCGTGATCAACCGCGCGCCTCGCTCGTAGGTGAAGTAGCTGTACGCCCACTCGATCAGCACGCTGAGGCGATTGCGGAATCCGGCCAGATACATGATGTGCAGGAAGAGCCAGAACCACCACGCCAGCGCGCCGCTCACCTGCAGGAAGCCGAAATCCGCGATGGCGCGGTGCCGGCCGATCGTCGCGAGATCGCCCTTGTTCCGGTACACGAACGGCACGCGCGATCGCTGTTCGAGGTCGCGCCTGATGTTGCCCGCCGCGTGCGCACCCATCTGCATCGCGGCGGGGGCCACGCCTGGCACCGGCTTGCCGCGCGTCACGATCGACGCCATGTCGCCGATCACGAACAGCTCGGGATGTCCCGGCTCGCTGAGGTCGGGCTCCACCGCCACCCGCCCGACGCGATCCACCGGCGCGCCGAGCGAGCGACCGAGTGGCGAGGCAGCGTTGCCCGCCGCCCAGATCACCGTGTTCGATCGGATCGCGTCGCTCTCGCCGATCTGCACGGCCCCGCGCTCCACGCGCGTCACCAGTGCGCCGGTGCGGACCTCGACGCCGAGGTTGATCAGGTCGAGCCGCGCGTGCTCGGCGAGCGCGTCGGGATACGACGGCAGCACCTTCGGCCCACCTTCCAGCAGCACCACGCGCACCGTCTCGTTGGCGATGCGACGGAAATCGCGGGGCAGCGCGTGCTTGGCGATCGTGGGAATCATGCCGGCGAGCTCGGTGCCGGTCGGCCCGCCGCCGACGATGACGAAAGTGAGCCACGGCGCGCGCTTCGCCGGATCGGGCTCCGCCTCGGCGCGCTCGAACGCAGTGAGGATGCGCTGGCGCAGCCGAATGGCGTCGTCGATGCTCTTGAGCCCGGGCGCGACCGTCTCCCATTCCGGATGATTGAAGTACGAGTGCCGCGCGCCGGCCGCGACGATCAAGTAGTCGTACGGGACTTCCATCCCGCCTTCGGCGACGACGATCCGTTTCGCCACGTCCACCCGCTGCACCTCGGTCATCAACACGGTGGTGTTGCGCTGGCGCGCAAGCAGCCACCGGATCGGCGCCGTGATGTCGGTGGGCGCGAGCGTGGCTGTCGCCACCTGATAAAGCAGCGGCTGGAAGAGATGGTGGTTGGTGCGGTCGAGCACCGTGAGCTCCACGTCGGCGCGCTTGAGCGCACGGGCCGCGTACAACCCCCCGAATCCCCCGCCGATGATCACAACGCGTGGTGAGCGACGTTCAGCCATCGCAAGTCTGGCTGATGCGAACGTGGTCGCTCCCGCGATGATTCTGCCGGCTGATACCACTTCGAGGCACTCGGCGCGCGAGGCTCATCTCACCCGACAGTGATGGCGCGGTCGCCATCCGCCGCGCGCCCCTCCAGCCATCGCGCGCCCACCGTGATCAGCAGCACCAGCACGATCAGCAGCACGCTGTACGCCGCCGCCGTGCCGAACGACAACGAGCGCACCTGCGCCAGAATCTCCACCGAGATCGGCCGGTTCGCATGCGTGTACAGCACCACGCTGGCGACGAACTCCCCCACCGCCGCCACGCCGGCGAGCATCGTGCCGGCCACGAGACCGGGCCGAGCAGCCGGGAGCACCACCCGCCGCAGCGCGAGCCAGCGCGACGCGCCGAGACCGCGCGCCGCGTCCTCGAGCGTGGGATCCATCTGCCGAAGCGAGCCCTCGATCGCGCTGGTCACGATCGGAATGTTGCGGATGAAATACGCGAGCGGAAGGATCCAGAAGGTGCCGACGAGCAGGAAC
>JBBQDE010000348.1:0-3641 GCA_038319425.1 Gemmatimonadales bacterium | reverse complement strand
GACGGCGGACAGCTGTTCCGTCACCAGCGTGTCATCGGTTCGGCCCCGAAACCATGACGCCATTCTGGCGATCTCGTCTCGCTGCGGCGTCGCGCCGATCATCGTCGTCTCCCCCTGGCGCATGAGCGCCGCGCCGTCGGCGCCCACGGCGCGCAGGAGGAGATCCTTGTTCGTGGCGAGCGATTGCTCCATGGGAACATCGTCCGTCAGGCGCTCGAGCAACTGGCTCTGTGTCGCACGGACGTACAGCTCGTACTCGCGCCGCTCGAGCCGGTCGCTCGTTCCGATCTGCAGCGAGAGCGCCTGCGCCAGGAACTCGCACAGCGAGCGCACCGAGTACGGCACGCGCTTCGGCCCCGAGTAGTGATGCCCCGAGATGAGGCCCCACAGTTTGCCCCGGTGGATGAGCGAGATCACGAGGCTCGCCGTGACACCCATGTTCTGCAGGTACTGCACGTGGATCGGCGACACGCTGCGAAGCAACGACCCGCCAAGATCCAGCGGTCGTTTGTCGCGGGGATTGTCGCGCGGCACGAGCGGCGACGGCGTGAAGGCCAGGTCGGGGATGACGCGGACCCAGTTCCTGAGAAAGAGCGCGCGTACCTGCGCGGGAATGTCCGAGGCGGGATAGTGCATCCCGAGCCAGGTTTCGACGCCGTCGCGCTTTGATTCGCCGATGATCTCGCCGTGCCAGTCGGGATGGAACCGATAGACCCACACGCGATCGAAGCCGGTGACATCCCTCATCTCGCTCGCGACGGCCTGCGCGACCCCGGTGAGTGACTCGGCGACTTCCAGCCGACGCACCGTGGACCTCATCGCCGCGCTGATCTGCTCGGGCTCAAGCCGTTCCTCGGGCGATGCCGGCTCCAGCTCCAGCACGGCAACCGCGCCGACACGATGGAGCGTGGCATCGAAGGTCGGCTGACGCCCCGCGGCAGGACTCACAAGCAGCTCCCCGAACGCCGAGTCCCGGCCGCTGGCGAGCAGCCGGCGGATCTGTTCGCTCGCGTCGGCGCCGAGCGACTGCGCCAGCGTGCGTCCGATCATGTCGTGCGCGGACTGTCCCAGGTGGGCGAGCGTGGACTCGCTGGCCTGGAGCACCGTGAGGTTCTCGACGTCGACCTCCAGCAGGACGCCGTAGGGCTGGATGGCGCCGGGAATGTGGATCGGCTCGCGGTCGCAGTTGGTGAGGTCGATGGGCGCGTCCGGCGACACGAACGGTATCGATGCGTCCGACCGAAGCTGCACGGGCTGCTGGCGCTCAGCCATGCCGCTGCGTTGCGTGATGCTCGCGAAACGGCGCCGGCAGTGATTCGAGGAATCCGCGCAGGGCACCGAAGCACGAGCGTGCCCCGTGCAGCATGGCCGCGCGCCGGCGCGCATCTGTGTCATGCGACTCGAGTACGGCGCCAAACGCCTGCCACAACGCACCCGTGCGCGCGCCGTAACCGTGATAGAACGCGCCGCCATGCACCGGTGACACGCCGAGCGGACCGGCGCAGTGCCGCTCGATCACGCGCCCGCCGAGGGTCGATCCCTCCAATACATACATCGCCCCGAGCGCGGCCGCCGCAGAGGTCACGACATCCCCAGGCATGGGGCACGGTGCGGCGAGGGGTGCAAGCCGAAGCGCCGCGAGGTCTGCGGAGAGCAGCGAAACCTTGCCTCGCTCGGCGAGCGTGAGCCTGTCGTCGGCGCAAGCGAGCGCGTCAAAGAGCGGAGCCTCCCAAGTGAGGAAGAACCGGTGCATCGCGCGCAGCGACCAGGCATAGCCCTCGGGGCGCGCAAGCTCGGGAAGCGAAGGCATGGCAGACTCCACGCGACGGTGGTCGTCCGCCGTCGAGGACTTGAGCAGGGCGAGGATCAAACGAAGTGGGGAGGCTGGGGACGGCTCGGCCTGCCTGCTGTGCAAGGCGTGCGCCGTCGGTGGGCGGCACTCTTCAGGCGCCGCTGCATGATCTCAGTGCCGTGCTCGGCTGCGCTAGCAGCGGCACGGACTCGTACCTTACGAGAAGCAATGATCAGATAGCTACCGCAGTTGAGTGTCTGCGGAACCCACGGCTTTTCTCCCATGATGCATCGGTGACCGCGTGACCCTGTACGACGCAATCGGCGCGGCCTACGCAGGAACCCGCGTACCGGATCCACGCATCGCCAGCGCGATCGAGCACGCTCTTGGTGACGCGTCCACCGTGCTGAATGTTGGCGCCGGTACTGGTTCGTACGAGCCGCTCGGCCGCCGGGTGGTTGCCGTGGAGCCCTCGATCATCATGTTGCGCCAGCGCCGAGGCGAGGCGGCCGCCGCGGTGCCGGCACGCGCCGAAGCGCTGCCGTTCGCGCGCAACTCCTTTGATGCGGTCCTCGCCGTGTTGACCGTGCACCATTGGACTGACCAGATGGCCGGGCTGCTCGAGTGCGGGCGCGTTGCGCGTCGCAAGGTGGTCATACTCACGTGGGATCCCATGACCGCGGGTTTCTGGCTCGTGCGCGAGTACTTCCCCGAGCTGTTGGCGCATGATCAGCGAATGTTTCCACGTCTGGAGGTGTTCGCGGACGCATTCGCGGCGGTCGAGGTTGTCCCGCTCCCGGTACCTGCCGATTGCACGGATGGGTTTCTCGGCGCCTTCTGGCATCGTCCCGAGGCGTATCTCGACCCACGCGTGCGCGCGGGTATGTCGTCCTTTGCTCACGTGCCCGATGCCACGCCCGCTTTGTTGCAGCTCGAGGCGGACGTGGCGAGCGGCGCGTGGGAGACGCGTCACGGAGAACTACGGGAGAAGGCGGTGCTGGATGTGGGTTACCGGATCGTTGTCGGGGTGCCGTGACCGGCTCCGGTGTCATCCGCGCCGTCGCGGGTCACGCGTCCCACTTCACCGTATACGCTTGCTCCGTTCCGTCTGCGTAATGTTCGGTCCAAAGCGTCACGAACTGCGGAGCGGGGCACGTGATGTAGTGATTCCCGATCGTCATGACGCTGTTCTCCGCCGTGAGTTGAATCGACGACGAACACTTCCACGGTACGTCCCAGGTGCTGTCCTCAGGGCGCGACAGTCACGTATCCACGCATGCCGAGCAGGGCGTGTGGGTCACACTGGAAGTAGTACTTGCCGGCGTCCCAGCTCACGAGCACGTCGAACGTCTGTCCCGGCAACTGGAGCATGTCGCTCGCCTTGGGCAATCCCTTCTTGCCGGCGTTGGAGTCGGGGAGGAAGTCGACATTGTGGACGCCCTGTCCGAGCGTGTAGCGAATGAGGTCGCCCTTCCTGGCCGAAATGTCCTTTGGCTTGAAGTAGTTGCCAGTGGCGTCGGTGATCAGTTCGACGGTGATGATCTTGCCGCCGGGACCGGGCTGCAGGGCGCCGCTGACCGCGGCGGGAGCGGCGGCGCTGGCCGAGCTGTCGGCCGTTGTTCCCTTGGCGCTATCACTCCTGGAGCAACCCACGAGTGCGGCGCCGACGACAACCGCGGTGACGAAAGAACTGGTAGATGATCGCATCTGATATGAATCCTCGGTAATGGTTCGTGAGTGAAACAGGTGGCGGCCGATGTGACCGCGTGGTCTAGAAGTCCCGCTTGCGAAAGGCGTGCGCGCCGAGCAGCGTGGGCGCGGTGACCCAGGCGCAGAGCATGAGGCTCGC
>JBBQDE010000347.1:0-3649 GCA_038319425.1 Gemmatimonadales bacterium | reverse complement strand
GATGCACGACCAACCGAGCTCGCGCCTGGGGCGGTTCGTGGTCGGCCTCACGGCGGTCATCATGTTCGCGGCCGCGATCGGCATGTTCGTCTTCTGAGCATCGCGGCACCGTGAGCGTGCCATGGCGAGTGGTGCGGATCGCGAGCCGTCGAAGTGCGTCAGCTCTTCGGCCGGCCGGCGCGCGGCGGGGTGCGCGTCGGCGCGGGAGCGGGCGGCGGTGCGGCGCCGGAGCGGCTCAACGTCACCATCAGCTCCTCACGTCCCAGCTTGGGCGCGACGATCACGCTGGCGAAATTCTGGCGGTCGGTGCGCAACGTACCCATGCGGACGACGGCCGTGTGGTGTCCATACGACGCATCCCGGCTATCGAGCAGCACGGTCTGCTCCGCGAAGGCATCGGACAACCCTTTCGCGACGCGCACACCGTCCACCGAGATCGGCAGTTCGCGGACCACGGTGATCTCGCGCGCGAGCCACATCGACGTGTGCGGCTCGATCGTGAAGGTGGCCGCCACCGTCACGCGGGCCGAGTCGGGGCCGAGCACCGTCTCGTAGGTGCACGTGGTGTCCGCAATCCCTTTGGCCGCGGCGGTGCATGGCGACGCACCCGCCGCGACACGGCCGGCAACGAGGCCCCGCAGCGCGGCGCGCGGCATCCCGGCGTAGAGGCCGCGATAGGAATAGGCCTGCTTGCCAGGTGCCCGCCCGCCCTCCAGCGACGCCCGGAGCTCGCCCACCGTCGCGATCGAATCCTGGACCGACACCGAGGTGTCGCTTCCCTGGTCGCCGCCGTTCTGGCACGCGGTGGATGCGACAAGAAGACATGCCACCACCAACCCGCCGCGTCCTCGGCGGCACGCACTACGCGATCGCATCGGCGTGGCCGTTCAGTATGCCACCGGACGCGGGAGCTGATACCTGCCGCATTTGCGTGTGTCTCGGATGATGCGTGGGGCGCGACGAGTCGATTGGCCAATATATGCTGTTATCCGGGTTGAGCGGTGGTTGCGCGCCCTCCCTGCTCGAAACCGCGAGAGCTGCCCTTGTCATGGTGCACGGAGAGAGCGAGTGTCGTTCGACCGCTGGTGCACGCGTCCTCTGTGTCCTCCGCGTCCTCTGTGGTGAACACGCTTCGGCCCTGACTCACACGCACGCTCATGCGCCTCCCTCCGCTCGCCGTCGCCACGCTGGTCACCGCGCTCGCTGCGATTCACGCCAACGCGCAGACATTCCCACCCGATCCGCGGATCGACCGATTGTTCGCGCAATGGGACACGCCGTCGTCGCCGGGCTGCGCGGTGGGCGTCATTCGCGATGGCACGTTCGTCTACGAGCGCGGTTACGGGATGGCGAACCTCGACTACGACATCCCGAACTCGCCGAGGATGGTCTACTACGTCGGCTCCGACTCCAAGCAGTTCACCGCCGCGGCCATCGGGTTGCTGTCGCTCCAGGGCAAGCTCGGCCTCGACGACGACGTGAGGAAGTACGTCCCCGAGATGCCGGACTATCGCGCGACGTACGGCGTGCCGGTCACGATCCGCAACCTCGTGCACCACACGAGCGGCATCCGCGACATGTATACGCTGATGTCGCTCTCGGGCATGCGCCTGGAAGACGTGATGACGGACGACGCCGCGCTCACGCTCATTGCGCGACAGAAGGAGCTCAACTTCACGCCCGGCACCGACTACCTCTACAGCAACTCGGGCTACTGGCTGCTCGGGCAGATCGTGAAACGCATCACCGGCCAGTCGCTCCGCGTGTACGCCGACTCGCAGATCTTCCAGCCGCTCGGCCTGACGCACACCCACTTCCACGACGACCCGGGTCACGTGATGAAGAACCGGGCGATGAGCTACGAGGCGAACGGTGCAGGGCGTTTCCGCATCAGCTACCTCCAGAACTTCGACAAGATCGGCGCCGGCGGGCTGTACTCCACGGTCGAGGATCTCGCGAAGTGGGACGCCAACTACTACACGCACACGGTGGGTGGCGACGCGCTGCAGTCGCTCATCCACACGCGCGGCGTCCTCGCGAATGGCGACACGATCTCCTACGCGTTCGGCAACAACGTCGCCACCTACCGCGGTCTTCGCGTCGACGACCACGGTGGCAGCATGATGGGTTACAAGGCGCACATCCTCCGCTTCCCGGATCAGCGGTTCAGTGTGATCGAGACGTGCAACCTCGGCTCGATCGACCCCGGCGCCCTCGCGCGGCGGGTGGCCGATGTCTATCTCGGCGACCGTATGAGCGCACCGACAGCGACGGCCCAGTCGGGTGTACGTGTTCGCGGCACGATCCCGTCGTCGCCCGTCACCGACGCCGACCGCGCACGCGTGGCGGGCGACTACTACAGCGACGAGCTGAACGTGACCTATGGTATCGTGCTGGCGAACGGCCGGCTCATGCTGCGCCGGCCGAATGCCCGCGACGTCGCGTTGAGCACCGTAGACCGCAACACATTCTCCGCCCCCGGCGATGAGCAGTCCGGCCCCGTCACGCTGCACTTCGATCAGTCGGGCAACGCACCGCCGTCATCATTCACGATCGAGGCGGGACGCGTCACCAACATCCGCTTCCGGCGGCGCTGAGGCGGGCGTTCGGTTGTTCGCCCGCATTCCTTCCGATGGCCGCGTCCGTCGGCCGCAGCACCGCCTCACGCCCGCGCGATCTCTGCCGCTGACCGCAGCGCCAACGCACTGAACGTCAGCGTCCCGTTCGCGCAGCTCGCGCTCACGCACGTCGGCGCGCCGACGACGAAGAGGTTCTCGTGGTCGTGCGACCGCCCCCACTTGTCCACGACCGACGTCGCCGGATCGTCGCCCATCCGGCAGCCGCCGGCGGGGTGATCCTGCCAGCCCGGACCATCGTCTTCCACTGTCTGCAGCACCTTGCCGCCGCTCGAGGTGGCCATCTGCTGGAAGAGCGCACGCAGCGTGGCGACGGAGTAGTCGCGCAGCGCAGCCGACTCCGGCGCGTCGCGGAAGGCGAGCTTCGGCAGTGGATCACCCCACGCGTTCTTGCGCGTGGCGTCGAGTGTGAGTTCGCTCGTGCGATCGGGGATCACGTCGTAGTACGCCCGCACGCGCGCCACGCCGGTGCGCGTGCGCTCGCGCCAGTCGCGCATGATCTCGTCGCTGAGCATCACGCCGCCGTCGTCGCCCTTGAGGCGCGGAGCGCGCGCGAAGCTCGATTCCCACACGCGCAAGTCGTGACGCAGATAGCGCTCGCCAACTGGCGTCCGCATGAACTGCTTCGTCACCAGCGAATGCTGGCCGTTCATGCCGGGATACAGCTTAACCGGCACGCCGATGAACGCCTGCTGGTTGCGGTGCCCCGCGAGATACTTGCCCACGGTGCCCGAGCGGTTCGCCACGCCGTTGGGGAGACGCGAACTGGCGGAGAGCAGCAGCAGGTGCGCGCTCCACGCGTAGCCGGCGGCGACGACGAACTTCTTCGCGCGAAATTCAACAGTTGTGTCGCTCCCCTTGCCGTTCGCCGCGCGCTGCACCGCCTCGGCGATCGCGATGCGCATGGAGCCATTAGCCAGCACGAGCTTGCGCACCAGGGTGCGCGGATAGAGCGTGATGCGCTTGCTCGCGCGCAGCCGGTTCCACGTGAAGTCGGGGGAGTACTTCGCCCC
>JBBQDE010000346.1:0-3655 GCA_038319425.1 Gemmatimonadales bacterium | reverse complement strand
CGGCCGGGCATGTCGGTCGTCGCGCACGTCTCCACCCGGTAGCACGCACCACCACTTCACGGTGACGACCATTTCCCTTCGGCGCGACGGCGCGTCCGGCGAGGTGACCGACCGTTCCGGTCTACCTGCCGGCGCGTCCGTCGTGACCGCAGACAAGTACAAGTACAAGTACCTGATCGCCATCGCCGTGACGCTGGCGGCGGTGCTCGAGCTGATCGACACCTCGATCGTCAACGTCGCCATCCCGCACATGATGGGAAACCTCGGCGCGACGCTCGACGAGATCTCGTGGGTGTCGACGGGCTACATCATCGCGAACGTGATCGTCATCCCGCTCTCGAGCTGGCTGTCCGGCTACTTCGGGCGCAAGCGCTATCTCACGGGATCGATCATCCTGTTCGTGGTGGCCTCCTTTTTCTGCGGTGCGGCGACGTCCCTGAGCGGACTCATTTTGTGGCGTGTCATCCAGGGACTTGGCGGCGGAGCGTTGCTCTCTACCGCGCAGGCCACGCTGTTCGAGGCTTTCCCGCCGAAGGAAGTGGGCATTGGTCAGGCGGTGTTCGGGGTCGGCGTCATGGTGGGCCCGACGATCGGGCCAACGCTCGGCGGATACATCGTCGACAACTTCGCCTGGCCCTGGATCTTCTACATCAACGTGCCGCTCGGCATCATCGCGGCGTTCATGGTGTGGACGTACGTGCACGACTCGTTGCATCAGGAGCGCGCGGACACCATCGACGGCACGGGAATCCTGCTGCTCGCGTTGTGCGTCGGATCGCTGCAATGGATGCTGGAGCGGGGCGAGCGGTTCGACTGGTTCGAGTCGCGCTTCGTGACGGTGCTCGCCCTGACGTCGATCACGTCATTCGTGCTGCTCATCTGGCGCGAGCTCACGATCGATGAGCCGGTGATCAACCTGCGTGTGCTGCTCAACCGGCAGCTCGCCGCGGGGGTGATGATCGCCGCCTTCCTCGGCTTCGCGCTGTACGGCAGCGTGTTCGTGCTGCCCGTATTTCTTCAGGGGCTGCACGGGTGGACGGCCAATCAGACCGGGATGGTCATCCTGCCGGGGGCGTTGGCGTCGGCATTTACCATGGCGTTCGTGGGGCGGAACGCGGCGCGGCTCGACGCGCGCGTCACCGTGCCCATCGGAGCTTCGATGTTCTGCCTCGCCATGTACCGCCTGTCGCTGCTCACGATCGACGCGGGGGCGAGCGACGTGTTCTGGCCGCTGATCATCCGCGGCGTGGGATTGGGCCTGATCTTCGTACCGCTCACCGGGGCCACGATGGCGGAGCTCAAGACGAGCGAGCTGCCGCAGGGCACCGGCATGTTCAATCTGACGCGCCAGCTGGGCGGCTCGCTCGGCATCGCGATCAGCGCCACGCTGCTCTCGCGGTTCACCGCGCAGTCACGGGCACTGCTGGCCGAGCACATTGTCATCGGCGATCCGAAGACCGTGGGGCGGCTGGACACGATCAGTCACGCACTGGTGGCGAAGGGGATGAACGCGTTGTCGGCGAAGCAGCAGGCGCTGATGATCCTCGACCGTCAGCTTCAGGCGCAGGCCAGCGTGCTGGCGTTCTCGCGGCTTTATCTGATCTCCGGGATCGCCCTGATGACGGCGATGCCGCTGCTGCTGCTCTTCCGGTCCGGCAAGTCGCGCGGGCTGGGACCGGGGGCGGCGCACTAGCAGGTCACCGTGACGCGCCGGGTCAGGAGTCGGACGCGTACACCTCGACCTCGGCCGACCCGTCGCGCGCGTAGCGCACGTACATGAGGATGGGCCGGCAGCAGACGTGGCAATCCTCGATGTACTCCTGATCGCTGCCGCTGCCGGGATCGAGGGCGACCTCGTTCGACTCCCCGCAGTGCGGGCAGGTGACGAGGGATTCGGTGTCGGCCGTTCCCTCGCCGAGGGGAAACTCCCCGTCGAGGCCCGCCTCCGACCAGTCTTCGTTCACGAAATCCACCATGTGCGAAAGGTAGCGATGGGTGGGTTCCGACTGCCGGTTGTCCACCGGAACTGAAACACCCGCGTCCACACCCGTGGACACCATAAGGAGGACGAGGGAGCCTAAGTAGTTGTCATTTATGCCCTTGTGACTTGAGTCACGGGTGGCGTGCCGAGTGCCTTCCTGGGTTGCCGAACACCGCACCCCCAAGGAGCCCACACATGCCTCTCCGCCGCTCGCGCCTTCTCGGCGCACTCCCCACGCTCGCCGGCGCCCTCGTGCTCGTCCTCGCGGCCGGCTGCTTCTCGAAGCGCGTGACGCGCATCGAACCGACCGCCGTCACCGACTTGTCGGGTCGGTGGAACGACACCGACTCGCGTCTCGTCGCCAACCAGCTGGTCGAGCAGACGCTCGGCGCGGGGTGGGCGAAGCGCTACACCGACACGCACGGCGGCGAGGCGCCAACCGTGATCGTCGGCACGTTTGCCAACCGGACGATGGAGCACATCGCCGTCGGCGCATTCGTGAAGGACATCGAAAAGGCGCTCATCACCACGGGTGCCGCGCGCGTCGTTGCGTCGGGCGATCAGCGGGGCGAGATGCGCGACGAGCGCAAGGATCAGCAGCAGAACGCCCGCGCCGATACGCGGGCGCGTCAGGGGCAGGAGCTCGGCGCGCGCTACATGCTCGCCGGCGACCTGCAGGCGATCGAGGACGTGGATGGCCGCGAACGCGTCGTGTACTACCAGGTGGACGCGTCGATCATCGACCTCGAGACGAACGCCAAGGTCTGGGTGGGCCAGCACAAGATCAAGAAGTACATCGAGCGCGCGCGCTTCGGCTTCTGACCATTCACGCGGAGACCCACCATGTCCAGCTCCCGATTCCCGCAGCTCGCACCCACGCTGTTCGTCACCGCGCTCGCGGCCGCATCGTGCGCCAACCCGAAGCGCATCGACGAGGGCCCGATCACCGTGATGCGCAACGGCGATCGCGTGGACGCGCCAGTGCGTGCGACCGATGCGGCCACGACGCAGTCGCTCGACGCCGGCCTCGCCGGGCGCGAGCGGCGCGACTCCATCACGGCGGTGGCCCTTGCGGGCTGTGCGCCGAACGTGTGCGCCGCGCTGGGCCGGGGCGAAGTGGCGCTCGGCATGACGGAGGCGCAGGTATTCACCGCGACACGCACCAGCGAGTTGGCGTGGACGACGCGCCGCAGCGGCGGCGTGGCCGTGCTGGTGCCTCGCAACGCCGATGCCCCGCCGACCGATGCAGTCGCGCCGGTGGCGCTCGTTCAGCTCGCCGGCGGTACCGTCGCCAGCCTGACGTACCGTGAGCCGCAGGGGATGCGGACGGTCTCCAGCGGGGCCGACGTGAGCGACGCGAACGTGGCGCGCGCGGCCGCGCTGACCAAGGAAGGCGACGCGATGGCCGCCGCGGGCGACTTCACCGCTGCCCTGGAGCGCTACGACCGGGCGAGCGTGGTGAACCGCGCCGACGCGGAGCTTGAGTACAAGATGGCCACGTCGCTGGAGAAGCTCCTCCGTCCTCGAGAGGCGGAGCTGCGCTACCGCCTGTTCCTGCACCGGCTCGACCTCGAGACGATCGCGGCCCACGGCGAGGCGAACGCGAAGCTGGCCGGCGCGATGATCGCGGCGCGCGAGCGCATCGTGGTCCTGGAGAAGCAGAGTCGCTGAGCG
>JBBQDE010000345.1:0-3657 GCA_038319425.1 Gemmatimonadales bacterium | reverse complement strand
CTTCGCGTCGTTCTCCAACCGCGGCTCGTGCGTGGACATCAACGCACCCGGCGTGAACATCACGTCGTCATGGATGGGCAGCACGACCGCGACGAACACGATCAGCGGCACCTCGATGGCCACGCCGCACGTGGCGGGCACCATCGCGCTGTACCTGCAGGTGAACCCGACGGCGACGGCGGCACAGGTGGACGCGGCGCTCAAGGCGAACGCCAGCACCACGACGGTGCCTTCCGGCACGACGAACAAGTTCCTGTACTCCGGCTTCATCACGGCGACGCCGTCCACGACGAAGCCAGTCGCGAACTTCACGTCGAGCTGTTCCGCGCTGAGCTGCACGTTCGACGGCAGCGGCTCGGTCGCACTGGCGAGCGCCACCTACAGCTGGACGTTCGGTGACGCGGCGACAGGCAGCGGCGTGACGACCAGTCACGGGTACGCTGCGGCCGGTACGTATACGGTGAAGCTCGTCGTGAGTGATTTCAACGGGAAGGACAGCGTATCGAAGCCCGTCACCGTTTCGGCTGCTCCGCCGGCACCAGTGGCGAGCTTCACGACGAGCTGCTCGTCGCGCACCTGCACCTTCAACGCGAGCGCGAGCACCAACGCGACGTCGTACAGCTGGGCGTTCGGCGACGGCGCGACCGGCACCGGCGTCTCGGTGTCGCACAACTTCGCCCGCAACCGCAGCTACACCGTGACGCTCACCGCAACCGGCGCCGGCGGATCGGCGACGGCCACCCAGCCGGTGACCTGCACGAAGTCGTGCTCCTGAACGCACGATTCACGTTGAGCGGTGAACGGTAACAACGAAGGCACACCAGACCTGGTCTGGTGTGCCTTCGCCGTTCACCGTACACCCTCGACCCTTTACGGTCTTGGTTGCGGTGTCACTCCCATCTGCGCCGCCGAGAACGCCCAGAGGTCGGCCAGCTCGGCGATCCGCTTGTCGGTGGGGCGGTAGCCGTGGCTCCCCTGGGTCTCGACGCGGATCAACACCGGCTTCACGCAGCCCTGCGCCTTCTGGAGCGCCGCGGTGAACTTGAAGGAGTGGCTCGGCACCACGCGGTCGTCATGGTCGGCGGTGGTGACGAGCGTGGCCGGGTAGCAGCGCCCGTCCATGATGTTGTGCACCGGCGAGTAGGCGCGAAGATATGGAAACGCCGTGGAGTCGTCGGCCGAGCCGTACTCGGTGGCCCATGCCCCGCCGCCGGTGAACTTGTGGTAGCGCAGCATGTCCATCACGCCCACCGCCGGCAGCGCGACGGCGAACAGGTCGGGACGCTGCTCCATCGCCACGCCCACCAGCAGGCCGCCGTTCGAGCCGCCCATGATTCCGAGCTTCGACGGCGACGTGTACTTGTGCTTCACGAGATATTCGCCGGCCGAGATGAAGTCGTCGAACACGTTCTGCTTCTTCTCCTTCATGCCGGCCTCGTGCCACGCCTCGCCGTACTCGCCGCCGCCGCGCAGGTTGGCCGTCGCCCACACGCCGCCGAGCTCGAGCCAGGCCGGCACGTCGGCGCGGAAGGTCGGGTTGGTGGTGATGTCGAAGCCGCCGTAGGCGTACAGCATCGTCGGGTTCGCGCCGTCGAGCGCCAGTCCGCGCTTGTGCGTGATGAACATCGGCACCTTCGTGCCGTCCTTCGACGGATAGAAAATGCGGGTCGTGACGTAGCGCGCCGGATCGAAGGTAAGCTTCGGCGGCTCGAACGCGATGCTGCGCTTCGTCGGCGTGTCGTAGCGATAGACGGTGCTGGGGACGAGCGGCGACGTGAAGGTGTAGAACAGCTCGGGGCGGTCGTAGCGCCCGCCCACGCCGCCCACGCTGCCGAGCCCGGGAAGCTGCACCGTCTCCTGCGGTGTGCCGGAAAGCCGGTAGAAGCGGATCGTGCCCGCCACGTCCTCGAGCGTGACGACGGCGAGCCGTCCGCCCACCAGGTCGGCGCTCTCGATCGTGCTCTTTCCCTCGGGCACGACGGAGCGCCAGCGATCGACAGCGGGCGAGGCGAGCGGCGCGGCCACGATGCGCCGGCGCTGCGCGTTGCGATCGGTGAGCAGGTAGACGACGCCATCGACGATGCCGATCGGGTCGTACGCCGCGTCGTGCCCCGTGAACAGCGGCTGAACCGGTGCGGCGAGGTTCGGCTTCTTCGCGTTCTCGAGGTCGGCGACGAAGAGCTCGTTCTTGGCGCTCGTCCCCTTGTTGGACGTGACGAGGAGATAGCGCCCCGTTTCATCGAGCCCCGCGCTGATGAAGAGCGTCGGCTCGCCGGCGCGCTCGTAGATGAGGCGATCGTCCGCCTGCCTCGTGCCGATGGCGTGATAGTAGATCTTCTTGTCGCGCAGCGCGCCGCGCAGTTGCTCCCCCGCGCTCGGTTGCGGATAGCGGCCGTAGAAGAAGCCGCGTCCGTCGTGCGTCCAGGAGAGTCCGGAGAACTTCACCCAGCGCACAGTGTCGGCCGTGGTGCGGCCGGTCGCGAGGTTGCGGACGAGGTAGGTGCGCCAGTCGGAGCCGCCCTCGCTCTGTCCGTACGCGACGTAGCGCCCATCGGGCGACGGAACGAAGTCGGAGAGCGCGATGCTGCCGTCGGGCGAGAGCTTGTTGGGATCGAGCACCACCTGCTCCGGGCCGTCGAGCGTGGCGCGCGAATACATCACGCTCTGCCGCTGGAGCCCGGTGTTGCGCGAGTAGTACCAGCGCCCACCCTGCCAGCGGGGCGCGCTGACCCTGGGATAGTTCCAGAGCTCGGTGATGCGCGCCTTGAGCGACTCACGCATGGGGAGCGTGGCGAGATAGGCATTCGTCACGGCATTTTCGGCCGCTACCCACTGCGCCGTCTCCGGCGCATTCAGCTCCTCGAGCCAGCGGTACGGATCGGCAACGGTGGCACCGCCGAAGCGGTCGGCGACGTCGACGGTGTGGGTGGGGGGATAGGTGAGCGTGGTGGTGGATTGCGCGGCGACGGCGGGAGCAATCAGCGCGGCGAGCGCGAATGGACGGAGACGACGGATCATGACATGCCTCGGCGAGGGGATCGCGGCGAAGGTATCATGCGAACGGCGAACGGCAACTGCTCGGTACAGGGTAAAGAGTACCTGATACGCGGTACGTTGGGTAAGCCACGGGAACGACAGGACCTGCGCGCGAACGCCCTGTACAAACACGTACCGCGTACCGGAGTACCCTGTACCCTGTACGGATCTTCCCACACCTTCCCACCATGAAATCCCTCGCATTCCGCATTGCATTCACGCTGGTGATAGCCGGACCGCAGGTGATGTCCGCCCAGCGCGACACCTCGTTCCGTACCGCCATCGACGGCTACCGCCGCGCGCACGAGGCGGACATCCTGCGCGAGTTCCGCGACCTGCTCGCCATCCCCAACCTCGCGAGCGACAGTGACAACATCCGCCGCAACGCCGCAGCGGTGACGGCGATGCTTCAACGGCGCGGCGTCACGACGCGGCTGCTCGAGTCGCCTACCGGCGGCCCGCCCGCGGTGTACGGCGAGCTCCGCACACCGGGCGCGACGCGCACGATCGTCTTGTACGCGCACTACGATGGCCAGCCGGTTGAGCCGGCGCGCTGGGCCACGCCGCCGTGGGAGCCGACGCTGCGCGACGGACCGCTCGAGCGTGGCGGGAAGGTCGTTC
>JBBQDE010000344.1:0-3661 GCA_038319425.1 Gemmatimonadales bacterium | reverse complement strand
CGACGAGTGCGCCCACCCGGAGCGGCCGGAGCTCACCCGCGGCATCGTTCCCTGCAAGCTCCAGCGCATCGCGCTCGGCGGCACGTCGCAGGGCGGCGTGTTCGAGGCCGTGCGCTCCACCGCGCCGGCTGCCGGTCCTGCTGGCTCACGCGTCACCCCTCAGGCGGAGCTGTGGGGCGACGCCCAGTGGCAGGTATTGAAGCAGTTCGTCGAGGCGCGCCGCCCCACGACGATCGCCATCAACACCTCGCGCATCTTCGCCTTCTCCGACGGTCTCTCCTCGGGAGAGCTCGACGGCATGCGCGCCGCACTCGGACCAGCGTGGACGTCGCGCTTCAAACCGGCGGAAGCGCTGCCCCTCGAGCTCATCGCGACGCGGGTACCGGGAGAGGAAGCGATGTTCGCCCGGATGACCGCGCAGGCGTGGCAGATCATCCAGACTGCATTCTCCAGCGAGGTGATCCGGCCCGGCGTCACGCGCACCGACGACGTGGTGTGGTGGATGCGCCAGCGCGTGAACGACCTCGGGCTCGGCACCTGGTTCCATCCGTCCGTGGAAGTCCAGCGTCGTGGTACCACCGAGTCCGAGCTCGGCGACAACCCGATCATCCAGCGCGGCGACGTGCTGCATTGCGACTTCGGGATCACCGCGCTGCGCCTCAACACCGACACCCAGCACATGGGCTACGTGCTGCGGGACGGCGAGACGTCGGTTCCCACAGGACTGATGAAGGCGCTCGAGCGCTCGAACCGGCTTCAGGATATCGTCGTCGGCGAGCTGCGGCCGGGCCGCACGGGCAACGAGATCCTGCGCGCGTCGCTGGCTCGCATGCGCAGCGAGGGAATCGACGGCACCGTCTACTCGCACCCCATCGGGCTCAATGGTCACGGCGCCGGCCCGCTCATCGGACTGTGGGACTACCAGGACGGCGTGCCCGGGCGCGGCGACGCGCGCGTCATCCCGCGCATGTGGTTCTCGATCGAGCTTCAGGCCACGTCACCGGTGCCCGAGTGGGGCGGTCAGCTCGTGCGCAGCGCGCAGGAGGAAGACGTCGTGATCGGGGCGGACGGTGTTCCGCACTGGGCGCTCAAGCGACAGACCGAGTATCACCTGGTGCGGTGAAGCGCGACCATCCTGAGTCGCGATGGTCTCAGGCGCGCGGCAGCTCGACCGTGAACGAGAACCTGGTCCCCGCATTGGGCGACGACTCCACCTCGAGCGTCGTCTCCATCGACCGCAGAAAGTTCTGGCAGATGGCGAGCCCGAGCCCCGCGTTGGAGAAGCGCATGCCCGATGCGCTCGGCCGGAAGCCGTCGAACAGCATGGCCATCACGTGCGGCGGGATGCCCTCGCCCGTGTCCTGCACGAAGAAAGACACTGCCGAGTGGTCGAGCTCCGTGCAGCCGACGGCGACCGAACCGTAATTCGTGTACTTGAGCGCATTGGTCAACAGGTTCAACAGCACACGCCCGAGCGCCGAGGGATAGCCGATGCGGCCGTCGATCTTCGGCATCGTGATGTGCACGGGAAGCGCCTTCTCCTCGCTCACCGGCCTGACGGTGTCGCAGACGCCCAGGATGACCTGGGTGATCGAGAACGGGATCGGCGGACCGTCGACCAGACGCTGTCCGCCACGCACCGCGTCGATCACGTCGCTGGCGAGCGTGTTGAGGCCGAGCGCCGCACCGTAGATCAGTCCGAGCTGACGTTCCTGGATGGGCGTGACCGGTCCGCTCTGCGCTCGCCGCAACGTGTCCACGAGAAACAGGATCGACGTGAGCGGCGACCGCATGTCGTGCGCGATCTCGACGATGGCGTGCACGGCGTCCGCGCTGGCGAGATGCCGGGTGAAATCATGATGCGCGTCGCCCGTGGCGTGCCTGTCATGCGCCGCCTCGAGGCCGGCGAGCAGGTGCGCCAGCTCGCGGCCATCCACCGCGACACGGCTGTCGAGGATCTCGGCGAGGAGCGCCGAGCGCAACGCCTCCACGTAGTGCCCGGGCACGGTGACCAGCGGGTCGAGCCCGACGTGTCGCGTTACCCGGCCGTTGGAGCCGTTGGCGGATGCGGATCCGAGCGCGATCCGGACGATGGCCCCGAGGCGCTCCCTGATCTCGGGCGCCGTGGTCTGTTCCGCGCGCGCGAGCTCCGACGCCGCATGCTCGACGGCATGCGCGATGAGATCGTTGAGCGATCGACGGCCCGTGTCGGCCGGCACGCGCGCTGAGGTCAATCGCCGAAGTAGTGCGGGTAGATGATCAAGGATGTCTCACCGCGCCACGAGTCGGATCCGGCGGGCACCGGCTCCGAACCTCGTGGCACTGACCTACAGTCCGATCGTCTCGCTGTTGTCGCGCCGGAATCCGTGCCGCTCGAGCAGCCGGTAGAGCGTGGTCCGGTCCACGCTGGCCAGCCGCGCAGCACGTGACATGTTGCCCGACGCGCGGGACACGAGCCTGGTCACGTACTCCTTCTCGAACGTGGCGAGCACCTGGTCCTTGGCCACGTGATAGGCCTCGTGCATGGGCAGTCCGGGCGTTGCAATCCTGTCCGACGCGTTCTCCTGCCCCTGAAACACCGGGATGTCCTCGGCCGCGATCGTCGTGCCCGGTTGGGCGAGCACCACCAGATGTTCCACGACGTTCTGCAGCTCACGCACGTTGCCCCGCCAGGTGCGGCCCTGGAGAAACTCGAGCGCAGCCGCGCTGAAGCGCGGCAGGGCATCGCGCGTGGTGTGATGCCGCTTCCAGAAATACGTCAGGAAGTGATTCGCCAGGATCGGAATGTCCTGCGCACGCTCGCGCAGCGGCGGCAGCGTGATCGAGACGACGTTCAGTCGATAGAAGAGATCTTCTCGCAGTGCCTTGGCCTGAATCGCCTGACGCGGATCGCGGTTCGTGGCCGAGATGAAGCGGACGTCCACCTGCGCGTCCTGCTGCTCGCTGCCGACGCGACGAACCACGCCGTCCTGCACGACTCGCAGCAGCTTGGCCTGGAGCGGCAGCGCCATCTCCGTCAGCTCGTCGAGGAACAGCGTGCCGCCGTTGGCGGCCTCGAGAAGGCCGGTCTTGTCGCGATCGGCTCCGGTGAACGCGCCCTTCCGGTGCCCGAACATCTCCGACTCGAGCAGGTGCTCGGGCAGCGCAGCGCAGTTGAGGGGCACGAGAATCTCGTTCGACCGGCGGCTGTGCCGGTGGATGAACTGCGCGAACATCTCCTTGCCCGTGCCGCTCTCGCCCACCAGCATGACCGACGCATTCGTCGCCGCGACCTTGCGGGCCAGGTCGATCGCGCTGCGAAACGACGGCGACATGCCGAGCAGCGTGACCTTGTCGCTGTTGCCGTGCTGCTGGAGCAATTCGGCGTTGGCTTCGTTGCGCCGCCGGTTCGACAGCACCGTGTACGCGGCGCGACCGAACATCAGGTGCAGGTGCGTGCCCGAGAAGGGCTTCGGCAGGTTGTCCCACGCCCCGATGCGCAGCGCTTCGATGCTCGACGCCACACTGGGGGTGCCCGTCATCATGATGACGATGGTGTGTGGCTGCACCTCGAGCATCGTCTTCAGGATGTCGAGGCCGGGAATCGGCGTCATGTACAGGTCGAGCATGACGATGTCGAAGCGCGACCGGCGGAACAGGTCCAGCGCTTCGTCGCCGCGTC
>JBBQDE010000343.1:0-3666 GCA_038319425.1 Gemmatimonadales bacterium | reverse complement strand
GCGGTCGCGCGGAGGAGCGCGACATCCTCGGGCGGCAGCACGTCGACGCGGCGGATGAACACGCCGCCCGGCGTCTCGGCGATGCCGCCCTCGCTCGACGACACCACCATCGTGTTGAGCTGGTCCTGGAGATCCTGGATGTACGACGGGCCCTTCGCGTTCAGGATCACGAGGTCGCTGCGCACGCCCTTCATGCGCCAGTACTTGTGCGCCGACAGCAGCTGCCGCACGCTGGGCAGGCCGGCTTCATCGTTGATCGTTGCGAGCACGATCGGCCAGTCGCCGGAGATGCCGTGCGCCCACAGCGCCGTCTGGCCGCGGCGATTCGCGAGCCGTTCGTCACGCGGCGCGCGCAGGGAATCGCGGGGATAGATCAGCGCGCCGGCGAGGTCCTGATACAGCGCGGCGTCCGTGGGAGAGATGTCGAGGTCGCGCAGCTCGATGTGGGCTTCGGTGCCCATGAGCGCGAGGGCGCGGCGCGCCGCGCCGGATTCGCGGTAGCGGTCCACCGCCTGGAGCGCCTGCTCGCGCGAGTCGGCGACGATGGTGGTGAAGGCGATCGTGGCCGAACGGCCTGGCTCGAGCCGAAGACGCGTGCGGAGCGACGCGATCGGATCGAGCACCGCGCCGGCGGTGCCGGAGAGCTCGGCGCCGTCGTCGAGCGCGGCGGGTGCATGCGTCGTGCGCCCGCGGCCGACGAAGCGCGCGCGGTCGGTCTCGCAGGTGATGTCGCCCACCCGCTCCGGTCCCGTCGCGAGCACGTGCGCGCACCACGGCCGCTTCTCCACCGACGAACGCGGGCGGCGGCTGGCGAGCACGGCGCCCAGCTGCGGCAGCCACTCGGTCTCGACGAAGAGATTCTGGAACGCGGGGTGCGCGCGGTCGGAGCCGGCGTCGGTGAGCACGATCTCGCCGTAGCTCGTCACCTCCACCTCCCGCGTGGTGCGCGACTGGTTGCACACGGTGACGCGGCGGATCTCGGCACGCTCGCGCGGCACGACGACAACCTCCGTGCGCGTCTCGATGCCGCCGTCCACGCGGATGTACACGACGCGATCGGGCGCGAAGGTGGCGCGATAGTACGCCGCCGGCGCGCGGACCGGCTGGTGCGCGGCCGACCACACGTCGCCGCTCACCACGTCGCGCACGTAGATCCAGTGGCCCGTCTCGTCCTTCGTGGCGTCGGCGCGCCAGCGGAACACGTCGAGCCCGTCGGCGCGCGAATAGCCGCCGCCGGCGTTCGTGAGCAGGGTGCAGTATGCCTGGCCGCCGAGCAGCGCGACGTGCGGCTCGGGGGTGTCGGCTTCGTCGACCTCGCGCACGACGGGGCGCGCCCGGACCGGGCGCACGTAGGCGTCGGCCGGCTCGTCGGTCTGCGCCTGCATCGTCGTGTACCGGCGCGGCACGCGTTCGTCGAGCAGCAGCGACGACGCGCGCACGGCGGGATCGCGCATGAAGCGGCGCTGCCAGAGCCCCTGTCCGTCGTCGAGATGGAGCGCATTGTCGATCGCAACGAGGCTCATGCCGATGTGGTGCGCCATGAACGTCCGCACGATCGCGAACGAGGCCTCCGGATCGGGACGCGTGTAATCGAGCGAATCGTAGAAGCCGTAGGCGCCCATCGCGCCGAGCTCTTCCAGCGCGGCGAGGTTCTCCATCGCGAGGTGCGGGTTCACGGCGAGCGCGAGGGCCGCGGCGTAGGGCGCGATCACGAGGTCGGACGCGAGGCGGCGCTTGAGCCCGAGGTCGGGCACGCCGAAGCCGCGATACTGGTAGGTATCGTGCCGGTCGCGCACGTTGTACGCCGACTCGGAGATGCCCCACGGCACGCCGCGCGCGACGCCGTAGGCGATATGCCGGCGCACCGCCGCCTGGTGGGTCTGGTCGAGCAGCGAGTAGGGGCGCGACGCCATGACGAGCACCGGCATCAGGTACTCGAACATGCTGCCGCTCCACGACACGAGCGCCGTGGCGTTCGCCGTCGTCGTGAGCGTGCGGCCCAGGTGGAACCAGTGCTCCACCGGCACGTCGCCCTTCGACACGGCCACGAAGCTCGCGAGCCTCGCCTCGGACGCGAGCAGGTCGTACGACGACTCGTCGAGCTTCCCCGTGCGCACGTCGTAGCCGATGGACATCAGCCGCCGGCGCGCGTCGTAGAACAGCGAGAAGTCCATCTCCATCGCCATCATGCGCGAGCGATCGGCGATGCGGCGCAACCGCGACAGCAGCGCGTCGTCCGCGTCCGACTCCTCGATGCAGGCGGCGGCCACCGCCATCAGGTGGCCGGCGAGATTGCCCGAGTCCACCGCGGACACGTACGGCGGATCGAGCACGCGGAGGTCGGCGAGGTCGTACCAGTTCATGAAGTGCCCGCGGATCTTCGTCATCCCCTCCATCGTCGAGAGCACGCGCTCGAGCCGCTCGACCATCTCGGCCGTTGCAATGAGCCCGAGGTCGTGTGCCGACATCGTCGCGAGCATCTGCAACCCGATGTTCGTGGGCGACGTACGCGGGGCCACGACCGGCGACGGCGTCTCCTGGAGGTTGTCCGGGATGAGCCAGCGCGTCCGCTCCGTGGCGAACTCCTCGAAGTAGCGCCAGTGGGCGCGCGCGTAGCGCAACGCGGTGTCGCGCTCCGCGTCCGTGAGCTCGAGCTCCTTTCGTGAGCGCGGCAGGCTCAGGAAGTACGCGATCTCCGGCGAGAGGAGCCACGACAGCGTGAGGAGGCCGAGCAGCGTCCAGCCGATCGGCGAGGCGCCGTGCTCGGCGCTGTGCCGCCACATGACGAGCAGGAGCGCGATGGCGAGCCCGACTGCCGACGCCATGCGCCGCCACACGGGCGCGCGTCCGCCGAGGCTCGCCCGTTCCGCCTGGCTCGCCGTCTGCCACTCGAGCATGTTCCGGCGCGACACCGTCACGCGAGACAGCGTGCGCACGATCGCGTCGCCGGCGAGTAGCGCCTGGTGCGGCATCATCGCGACCGCGATCGCGAACTGCTGCACGCTGCTGGAGACGTCGTGCGCGAGGCCGGCGTAGTACGGCCGCCACGATTCGCCGCGCGGCGGACGCAGCGCGGCCACGACGAGCGGCGCATACCAGGGGAAGCCGAACGCGGCGAGGGTGACGAACGTCCAGGTCGGTCCCGCGTTCGGCAGCACGGTCCATCCCGCCAGCAGCCACGCGAGCGTGAGCACCGGCGTGATGCTGCGGCGCATGTTGTCGAGCACCTTCCAGCGCGACACCGGCGCCAGTGGATTGACGCCGCGCCCGCGCGGACCTGGAATCTCCGACACCAGCCACGGCAGGAGCTGCCAGTCGCCCCGCAGCCAGCGGTGCAGCCGCCGGGTGGCCGTGAGGTAGCGCGTGGGGTAGTCGTCGAACACTTCGACGTCGGTCACGAGCGCGGCGCGCGCGAACGACCCTTCGATCAGGTCGTGGCTGAGCAGCGAATTCTCGGGGAAGCGGCCGGCGGTCGCGCGTTCGAACGCCGCGACGTCGTAGATCCCCTTGCCCGTGTAGGTACCTTCGGCGAACAGGTCCTGGTAGACGTCGGACACCGCGGTGGTGTACGGATCGACGCCCGGATGGCCGGCGAAGATGGCCGCGTAGCGCGAGCCGTTCGCGCTGGCGAGCGAGACGCTGACGCGTGGCTGCATGATGCCGTAG
>JBBQDE010000342.1:0-3673 GCA_038319425.1 Gemmatimonadales bacterium | reverse complement strand
CCCATCACGCGCGCATCGGCGCGGAACTCCGCCGGCAGCGGCAGCACGGCCGACGCGATCTGCTGCGCCTCGGTGAGCGGCGCCGTGGTGGCGACGGCCGCTGGCACCTGGGCATCGAGTGCAACGGGCAGTGCGGCAAGGAGTATCGGCCAGGCAAGCATACGCATTGGGTGTGTCCGATTGGAGTCTCGTCTCACCGTCGCACCGCCGTCACATCCATCAGCTCTCTCCGAACGCTCTCCGCTTTCCCCACCCGCTGAAGTGCGGCCCACAACCGCTCCACCGTCTCGCGATCCACCAGCCCCGCCGGCGACCCGAGCCCCGGCCCCGCCAGCTTCTCCGATGCTCTGAACGCATCAACCGCCACAATCGCCTCCGCCGTGTACTCCGCCGCCGTCGAGTCCCGCACTAATGCCCCGACAACGGAAGGCCGATATACGCTCAGCGCATGCAGGATCACCTTGAGCTGCCACACGTCGTTCCCGTTGAACGACGACAGCTCGCGATAGCCGAGCGTCTGCGAGATCGTGTTGTAGATCCGGCGCAGCTCCGCGACCGGCTCCGGATTCTCGCACACGTTGATGAACGCCGTGATCCTGTCGGCGCGACGTGAGCGGCCCGGACGCGGATCGGCGATCACCACCGCCGCCGACTGCGACCGCCCCTTCCGCGCATCGCCACCCGCGGCGTGCCCAGCCGCGATCGCGTCGATCAACCGGTCGGCGAGATGGCGCGGCGCACCCTCGCTCGCCTCGAAGCTCGCCGCCACTGCGTCGATCGTCGCGCCGCTCACGAGCAGGTTGCCCTGCGTCACGTAGTTCTTTCCCCGCCGTCCGCCGGCCCACTGGGTCGTGCCGCTGCCGGTGTAGGTCGCCGTGCGCCCGTCGGCCGAGATCACGCCGACCTGGCGCGACGCCGCGGCGGTGTCGGCCGCGAGCATGCGCTTCAGCGCCGAATCGGGCGACAAGCCAGACGCGAGCAGGTCCAGGATCCCGTTGCCGTACTCCGTGTGCGTGTTCGCCTGCGTCGCCACGGCGCCCACACCCGCCCGCACCCACGGCACGCCATTCCCCACGCACGGCACCCGCGTCGTCACCGCGACGCCGCTCTCGCCGGTGTGTGGATCGATCGCCGCGATGGAGAACGTCGCGAAGTTCAGCGGATCGCCCCACGCCACGGGCTCCTGCGCGCGCGCCAGTGACGGGACGGCGAGCGCGAGCGACGAGAGGGCGGCGCAACGGATGAGGGACGCGACGCGTTCAACGAATCTGGACATCGATCTCCGGACGAGGGGGCCTTGCAGTGAAGAGAGAGAATGGCGCCGGAGATCGCGCACCGCCAGCATACGCGCGATGACTTCATTTATGAACGCTCCGACTCGAACTCGCGACAGCGCCAGGGCTCGCGTCCTCCTCGCGTTCGCGATTCTCTATCTCGTCTGGGGCTCCACGTACCTCGCCATCCGCTACGCGGTGGAGACGATCCCGCCGCTGCTCATGGTGGGCACGCGCTTCCTCGCCGCGGGCGCGCTGCTCTACGCGTGGCAGATGATGCGCGCCGCGCGCCGAGGCGAACGTCTTCGTCCCGCGCTCGCCGAATGGCGACGCGAGTCGGTCATCGCGCTGCTGCTCATCTCCACGGCCTACGGTCTCGTGGCATGGGCCGAGCTGACCGTGCCGTCGGGGATTGTCGCCCTGCTCGCGGCCACGACCCCGCTCTGGATGGTGGTGCTCCCCTCCTTTGCGCCGGGCGCCACTCGGCCTACAGCCCTCGCGCTGGGGGGCGTCGCGCTCGGCATCGCAGGGCAGGCGCTCCTCCTCGCCCCCGGATCGCTCGCCGGCCAGACAGTCAACCCGCTCGGCGCCGCGGCGGTCGTGCTGGCGAGCATCGCGTGGGCGATCGGATCGCTCCGGTCGCGACGCCCGCCGCAACCGTCCGACTCCCTCACGGCGTCAGCGATGCAGATGCTCGTCGGCGGAGCAGTCCTCGTCGTGCTCGGTGTCGTCCTCGGCGAAGTAGCGCACGTGCAGCTGGGCGCGATCCCGTCTCGCTCGATCGTGTCGTGGATCTATCTCGTCGTCGCTGGCTCGGTGGTCGCCTACACCGCCTACGTCTGGCTGCTCGGACAGACGTCGCCCGCGCGCGTGTCCACCTACGCGTACGTGAACCCGCTCGTCGCCATCGCGCTGGGCTGGTTCCTCGCCGGCGAACCGGTCGGCATGCGCACGCTCGCGGCGAGTGCGCTGATCCTCGTCGCGGTGCTGGCCATCAACCTGGGGTCGAGCCACGCGTGACGGCTCGATCCCCGGCATTCCAGCCTCACTCGACGACGATCTCTTTCTGCATCCCGTGCATGAAGTGCGGCTTGCCGTCCTTTGCATCAGCCACGAAGCAGGTCAGCAGGTAGCGGCCCGGCACGAAGCTTCGCTCGTACGTGGCCGATTCCCCGGACGCGAGCTCCGTCACACCGCCCGCCCCGCTGCCCGGCGCCAGCGCGCCCTTCGGATCGAACGCCCAGGCGAGAAACTCTTTCGCCACGTCGCCCTTCGTGCCCGGCGCCCACCGCCGCACCACCATCATGTGCGGCTGACCGCTCGTGTTGGTCACCAACACGACGTGCTTCCCTCGCGTGATCGGACGCGACAGCACGAAGTCGTAGTTGGTGAGGCTCAGCTTGATGTCGGCCGTCGGGAGCGCCGCGGCGTGCGCCGGCGCCGTCACAGTGAACGCCTTCACCATGCCCTTCGCGAAGTGCGGCATGGGATCGGGGCCAGGCACCTCGCAGAAGGCGAAGTAGTTCCCCGGCGTGAGCACGACCGACGTCCTCGAGTTTCCCCTGGCATCGATCGCGTTCGGGCCGCCGACGCCATGTATCCACGCCGGACGCACGCCCTGCCCCGCCTTGATCAGCGCGGCGAGCGCATCACTGGCGGTCTTGCCGGAATCCAGCCGCACGATGGTGAGATGATGCTGCAGTTTCCCGCCGCCGAGCAGGCGAAAGGTCGTGAGGCCAGCGGGGAGCGACGTCGGCATCTCGAACGCGAAGTCGCGCGCCGTGACCGTGACGACCTTGGTGCCTTGCGTCGTCGACTGGACGGCGTGGGCACGCGACGGGACGGCGAGCGCGGCTAGCAGGGCCACGCCGAGATGGACGTGATGCTGGTGCATTGGTTCCTTTGCGAGGATGGGAGGGTCCGTCAGGCAGGATCGACGGTGCGGCAAATATACGTGGCGAGGATTCGGTCCGCGAGCGGCCGCGTCTCGTCACATCCGCCTTGCGCGCGTGAGACGCGCGGTGCCTGTCAGGACGTCTTCCACGGGAGCCCGCTGCATGTCCGCGACGATCAGAGTCCTGCGACCGTTTGCCCTCCTGCTCCTGCTCGCGTCGAGCGCGCTCGCGCAGGGCACGCCGCCGGTGCCGTGGACGCAGGAGATGCTCTCGACGACGCAGCTCGGCACGCCGAGGACGGTGTACGTCACACCCGACGGATATGACGCGGGCCCACAGCGCTATCCCGTCATCGTCATCCTCGACGCCAACGACCGCGCGCAGTTTCGCCTCGCCGTCGCGAACGTCGCCTTCCTTGCCGACCGCGGCTCCATCCCGACGATGATCATCGTCGGCGTCCCGAACGGCGGCGATCGCACGCATGACCTGACCCCGATGCCGACC
>JBBQDE010000341.1:0-3685 GCA_038319425.1 Gemmatimonadales bacterium | reverse complement strand
ATGGCTACATGGCGATGCTCGGGATGACGGGTGGCGAGATCAAGGGGCAGGTGACCTCGCCCGAGAAGCGTGGCCCGAGCTACCTGGCCAAGCTGGGCGTGGACAAGCAACTCACGACCGACCTGCGCGTCCGCCTCACGGGTTCGCTGTACAAGAAGGACCAGTCGGCGAACGGCACGCTGACGAGTGGTGATCGCGCCGGGTCGAAGTACTACGACGTGCTCGAAAACACTGGCTCAACTGAAAGCGGGCAAGCCTGGTCGGGCGCCGTGCAGTCCGGCATGAAGAACATGGTCACCGCGTTCGTCGTCAACCCGTTCGTGAAGTATCGCGGCGCCGAGTTCTTCGGCAACATCGAAACGCAGACGGGTGCCGCCGCGACGGAGCTCTCGCGCCGGACGCTTCGCCAGCTCGTCGGCGAAGGACTGTATCGCTTCGCGGACGACAAGCTCTACGTCGGCGGTCGCTACAACGTGGTGAAGGGCCAGCTCGCCGGGATCCCGAACGACATCACGGTGCGGCGCACCCAGTTCGGCGGCGGCTGGTTCGTGACGCCGAACGTCCTCTCGAAGCTCGAGTTCGTGCAGCAGCGGTACCTCGACTTCCCCACGACGGACATCCGGAACGGCGGGAAGTTCCAGGGCTTCATGGTCGAAGGCGTCGTCGCCTTCTGACAAGCCTCACGCAGTCACCAGACGCGGGGTGCGTCGCCATCGCTGGCGGCGCACCATGGCGCCCTTCCTTTGGAGAACGGCCATGACGATCACAACAAATGGATCACCCCCTTTCGCGCCGACGTTCGATTATCCCGGCTCGCCGTACCTCGTTGCCCAGCCGATGCCCTGGAGCGGCGCGCGACGCCCGGCCGTCATCGTCGTGGCGTCCGATGGCACCGTCCGTTCCGACGGCGCGCTTCGCGTCGCCCTCGCGCGGGCCCGCACGACGAACGCCACCCTCGAGATAATCACCGTCACCCGCTGGGAGCCGATCGCCTCACCAGAAGGGATGGTGCTCTGGCAGGAAGGGAACGCAGAGCGTCGAGGGGACCAACGCGGAGCCGTGGAAGCGCAGCTCGAGCGTATCACGGGCACGCCGCGCGAGCACGGCGTGACCGTGCTGGACGGGAATCCCGCCTTCACCATCTCGCGTGTCGCGATCGAGCGGCACGCCGCCCTGCTGATCGTCGGCCTTGGCCAGCACGGCCTCACCGATCGGCTGTTCACCGACGAGACGGCGCTCCAGCTCGCGCGTATCTCGCGCGTGCCCGTGCTGGCCGTGCCGGAGTCGGCCGAGCGAAGCCCGACGCATGCGATCGTCGCGGTGGACTTCGGCGAGATCTCCGAGCGTGCGGCCCAGGCGGCGATCGACGCCGTCGGCGACGAAGGCGAGGTGGAGCTCGTGCACGTGATGCTCAACGCCGACCACGGCACCTTCACGATCCCGGGGCACGAGCTGTACGAGCGCTGGGCGCACCGCAAGCTCGATGAGCTCATCGCACGGCTCGCGGTGCCCCAGGGTGTCGTGATCAAGGGCGTGGCCATTCGCGGCCGCGCGGCGAACGAGCTCCTCGCGTACGCAGCAAAAGTCGGCGGCGACCTGATCGCGACGGGCACGCACGGGCGCGGCTTCGTCGCACGGGCCGTACTTGGCAGCGTGGCCACCAAGCTGCTGCGCGGCGCTTCCTCCGCGGTGCTGTTCGTGCCGCGCGATCCGCTCCCGGCGATTGTGCCGGCCGGGCACTCGACGGTCGGCCTGGCGCCGCGCCCGGCGCCGCTCGTGTGGAAGGAGTTGCTGAATGCATTCTCCGCGCGCAACGCCGGTCGGCGCACGATTCTCGAGGTGGATGACCTGGAGCTGGGTGCGCAGGCGCAGGAGTACAACTACCCGCTCCTCGGGACGAGCTACGACGAACGCGCGGCGCGCGTCGATCTGATGGTCGGCGAAGCCGGGTCCGGCGGACGGCATCTGTGTCGCAGCATCGGCAACGTGTCGGCGGTGGACATCCTCACCGACGGCGAAGGCAACGACATCGCGCTCCGGGTGCAGCACGGTACGAGCCAGACGCTGCTCACCTTCGCGGCGTGACGACGGAAGCGACGACGGGGCCGTGCGCGATGCGCACGGCCCCATCGTCGTTCGTACCGCAGATGCCTACCGCTTCTTCACCGGCACGGGTGTACCGCGCTGGCTGTCGGACGACGCCGGGGGCAGGAACAGCGGATTCGTCGCCGGCGCAGGCGCCTGCTGCTGCTCCATCTGCGCCAGCAGCTCGGTCAGCTTCACCGCCTGCGCCACCTGCTTGGCGTCGCGCAGCACTTTCGCCGCGGAGGCGGAGTCTCCCGTTGCCTGCAGCACTTCGGAGAGCATCAAGCCGGTGGCGACGTACAGGTACGGAATGCCGACCGATGGACGGTCCACCCAATCGTGTCGCCGGGCAAGCGAGCGCTGGCCGACGAACACGCTGTCCCACAACGTCTTCGTGCGGGCGACGTCAACCCAGCCGGCGCCCGCGACCAGCAGCGTGTCCTTGTTGGCGGCGACCGGCGGGATGAACAGCTTGGTGGCCAGCCCCTGGGTGAGCATGTAGCTCCCGATCCCGAGCTCGCTGCCGTACCCCGCCGACGTGCGGCTGAGGTAGATCGGCCGCTCGCCGAACGAGTCGGCGATCATGCGCAGCACGAAGATGTCTGCCCGCTGGAGCACGCCGGGAATCGAGAGGCGTTGCGGATCGATCGTCGCCTTGATCGGCCCGCCCTGGAATGTCATCGGCTTGTCGATCTGGATGTACGACGGCACCGAGTCTGCCTGATCCATCGTCATCTTGATCGGCGAGCTGCTGGGCTTGGGCCAGGCGCGGTTGCGGTAGATCGCCGGCCCGTTCGCCATATCGTACTCGTACACTGGGCGCCGGATGAGCTGGCGGGTGTACCAGTCCGTGTTCAGGAGCGAGGTGTTCGCCACGACGACGTCGCGCCGCACCCCCTCGACCTCCTGCGCATACCAGAGCGGGAAGGTGTCGTTGTCGCCGACGGTGACGAGGACGCCGTACGGCTCGACGGAGTTGAGGAGGTCGCGCGCGAAGTCGGCGGTGTCGGTCTGGCCGGCGCGCGATGCCGTGCTCCAGTTGGTGAACAGCGGGATGAACGCGAGCGCGAGCACCGGGGCGGCGGCGATACGGCCGCGGCGCGTCGCACGCTCCACCGTCGCACGCCCGACGGCAACGTTTTCCCGATCGATGAGCGCGGCCAGGGAATCCCACGCCGCCACGAGGCCGAGGGCGGCCCATACCCCCCACGCCGAGAAGCTCCAGAGATAGAAGTAATCGCGGTCGCGGACCTCGCGCGCCACTCCGGCGAGGTCGGGGTCCTGCGACGCGCCGTACTTGAAGTTGAGGTAGTAGATGAGCACGAACGACATCGTGAACATCAACGACCCGAAGTACCAGAAGCTTCGTCGATCACGTTGCCAGTGGACGTACCCGCCCAGCAGCCCGAGCACGAGGAACATCGCGGCGAGGAGGCTCTGGACGAACGGGTGGTCGTAGTGCGCGTCGCGCAGCCACTGCCACTTGAAGTACAGCCACCACATCCCGATCTGCGCCGTGATCGGCGCCTGCCGCTCGCCGAGCTCCGGCTTGCCGTACTGGCCGCGATTGAAGTTGTACATGAACGCGTCGTACGTGCCC